>JAESSL010000397.1 GCA_016764135.1 Alphaproteobacteria bacterium | reverse complement strand
CGCCTCAAACCCTTCCGGCAGCGCAATCGCCAATCCGGTCGGCGTTAATGTTCGTTCGCCCGGCGCCAGAGTGATATCCGAAGAAATCGCCGCCAACAAATCCAGCCCCGCGCTGCCCGGCGTCGCATAGACAGGCAACGGTAAATCCGCGCCATGCGCCAGCCGCATAACCGAAACGGTAACGCCTGACAGATTAGCCTCCGGCACGTCAATCACCATCCTGGCCGCCACGCTCATCGCCGATCACATGGTGGACGATCTGCGCCGCCAACCGCGCCGCAACGTCTTGCTTGCTCATCTTGGGCCACGCCTCGGCGCGATCAGCATCGATAAAATGTATCGTGTTTAGATCGCCGCCAAAAACGCCGGAATCCGGGGATACGTCATTGGCCAGAATCCAGTCGCATTGCTTGCGGATAATCTTCGCCCGCGCGTTCTCCACTACGTTTTGCGTCTCTGCGGCAAAGCCGATCATCAGGCCGGGCCGCGTAGGGCTCGGCGCGGACAGCGTTTTCAAGATGTCGGGGTTTTCCGTCAGCACGAGATCCGGCGGACCGCCGCCGTCCTTTTTCATCTTTTGATCCGCTTGGGACGCGACGCGCCAATCGGACACAGCCGCCGCGCATACGACGATGTCGGCGGGCAAACCCGCTTCACACGCCGCCAACATCTCCAGCGCCGATTCCACGTGAACAATCGTCATTCCAGTGGGATCCGGTAGCGCCGTCGGCCCGCTGATCAAAATCGTCTCCGCGCCCAGCGCCGCCAGCGCCGCAGCGATGGCGTGGCCCTGCTTGCCGGACGATCGGTTGGCGATATAACGCACCGGATCAATGGCCTCATGGGTCGGGCCGCTGGTCACCATGGCCCGCACGCCCGTCAACGGACGATCGGCCTTTTCAGGCTCGTCTTTAAATTGATGGATCACGGCGGCGACAATGTCAGACACCTCGCTCATCCGGCCAAAGCCGTATTCGCCGCACGCCATGTTGCCTTCCACCGGCCCCGCAAAGAGAACGCCCCGTGATGCAAGCGTCGCGACATTGGCCTGTGTGGCGGCATGTTCCCACATGCGAACATTCATCGCAGGCGCGACCATTACCGGCTTGTCGGTCGCCAGAAGCGTTGTCGTCGCCAGATCCATCGCCAGACCGGCCGCCATTTTCGCCATGATGTCCGCTGTCGCCGGGGCGACCAGAAGAAGGTCCGCTTCGCGCGACAACCGAATGTGGCCCATCTCCGCCTCATCCGTCAGCGAAAAGATATCCGTATAGACTTTTTCTTCAGACAAGGCGGAGACGGAGAGCGGCGTTACAAACGCCTCCCCGCCCTTGGTCAGGACACAGCGCACAGTGGCGCCCTGGTCCTTCAATCGTCGAATCAGGTCGAGGCTTTTAAACGCCGCGACCCCACCCGCGATAATCAGCAGAATTGTTTTTCCTGAAAGCACGTAATCGCCAAACTACATTTCCAATACTGTATTTAAAGTAACGCCGTGAAAGCGGGAATGCAAGAAGCCGAAATACACATTCACTTTGAGCGGAATACCTCGTTTTTCTATGAAATTGAGCAAGATCAATGCGTAAACGCCGCCTTTTTAATAAAATTCGCCAACGCATAGAGAATTAAAGGAGGTTTTTATGGAAAACGTAAAGCAAACGACCGTCCCCGTATCAGGCGACCCACGAGGCGAGGCCAATGGCGGCGCGCATATGAGCTGGCCCCATCTGTTTGAACCCTTCCGGAGCGCGGCCCACAGCGTCGCTAATTTCTTCTCCCCCGAAGCGGACGCCGCCAACGCGGAGGATCGCTACGAAATCAATATTGAGCTGCCGGGCGTCGACGCCGAGGATATCGACGTTACGCTGCACGATCATGTGTTGACGATCAAAGGCGAAAAAACCGAAAACCGTGAGGAAAAAGGAAAAACCTTCTACTTCTCAGAACGTCGCTACGGCGCTTTCCAGCGGTCCTTCCGGCTTCCTAGCACCGTCAGCGCGGATCAAGTCAACGCGACCTTTAAAAATGGCATATTGACGCTGGGCGTTCCAAAACTTAACCCGGCGCAGGAAGAGGCCCGAAAAATACCCATCCAGTCGGAATAGCCTAGTCGGGCGGGCTGACCGGGCGGAAGGCGGCGCCACTCTGAGCCGCTTCCGATAGCGCCGCCCTTCACCGCGTCAGGACGCCATAGATCCACAGCAGGAGGAACACGAACAGCCCCTCCAGCGAAAGCACGATCAATGCGGTGGGTACGCCGAAGGATTCCGCCATCCAGCCGACGTTCAGGAAGCCGAAGGGCCCGGTGCCGATGCACAGCGCCAGCACGCCGAACACGCGGCTGCGGTATTCCGGTTGCGCGTTGAGATAAGTCAGCGTGCTTTGCATGGTCGCAAAACAGGCCATGGCGGACCCCATGACCGCTAACACCAGCCCGGTCGCGATAAAGGAATGGATTGGCCCCCCGGCGACAAAAGTCAACACGCCAAGATAGCTCAACATCGCAAGAAAGACGCCCGCGCCCCACAAAAAGATTCGGCCATAAAATGCAGAGGTCGCATACACCGCAATGATCATAGCGCCCATAAACGCGCCAAGCCCTTCAAGGCTGGACAGCACCCCGATCTGAAACGGGTCCAGGCCGAGGCGTTCTTTGCCCAAAATCGGAATCATCGCCGTAAAGGGAAACCCCCAGACGTTGAACACGATGGTCACCGCCAGCACACGCCGCAATTCCCAATTGCCCAGGACAAAACGAATGCCCGCGACCAGGTCGTGCAACAACGCGACCCGCGCGACACGACCGCTGGGCATAGGCAGCCGCGCCGTTACAATAAGCGCAAACCCGATTGCATAGATCACGGCGCTCAGGACAAACACGCCGGTTATTCCGACCATTTGTAACATTACGCCGCCCAGAAGTGGGCCCAGCATGCGCGTGGCGCTGTTTGTAGCAGCGTCGAAACTCATCGCCGTCGCAATGGCGCTGCCCGCGACGTCCCCCAACAACCGACGCCGCACCGGCATATCCGTCGCCCAGAACAATCCACTCAGGACAGACGCGACAAATATATGAGTGATCGTCAAAATCCCGGTATACGCCAACATCGCCATGGTCGCCGCGACGACAAAAGCCATCGCAATCGAGGCGCCAAGCAACATTTTGCGGTTCACCCGGTCCGCAATGCTGCCGATCAGCGGCCCGCAGATCGCCAGAGGCGCGCCCCAGAGGATTGGCACAATCGCCACCAGAATGGGCGATCCCGTAATATCAAAGGTGTAGATGCCCAGCGCCAGAAGCTGGAACCAGCGAATAAACCCGGTCAGCCCCCCCAGCAGCCAGACGGACAGATAACTGGGATTGCGGAACAGCGCCCCGAAACTAGCCTTTGCGGAGGGACCGCCGTCGCTTGGTGACGCTGCAACTGTCATTTACCCGAATTTCCATCCCATGGTCAGGCCAAGGACCAGGTCGCCGGCCAAATCCGGGACCAAAACAGCGACAATCGGGGCATCAAGAAAAGCGCCAACGTTGACATGCCTAGTTTTTGATCGCATTAAAAAAGCGCGCTCCCAAAACATTTTGGATTTCGCGCAAGCTGACGCGAAGAGTTATAATATTGGATTTCAAGGCAAAATTAAAGGTTGTGATCGGCGCCGGCCTCATTGGCGGGGTGCTTTTACTCACTTATGAAATCTTTTTTTACGTCACCCATGTCTATGAAAGCAGCGCCAGCGTCCAAACCGATTTCACAAATATCTCAGCGCAAATCGATGGGAAAATCGACGAAATTCTGGTCAAGGAAGGCGATCCCGTCAAAAAAGGCCAGTTGATCATATCGCTGGTTCAGGACGATATTGCGTTGAATATCGACTCCCTGAAGACCGATCTGGCGCTGGAGCAGGCCAACCGCATTCGCCTCGCCGCGGAGAAAGCCGCCTTCGACGCAGAGCTTCGTTCAGAAGAGGAAACACAGAAGGAAATAATCCGGACGTTTTCCCGCGAATATAAATCCCTGCACGAACGGCTCGGGTTGGCAAAGGAGAATTTGCGCCGCGTCTCCGTGCTCTTCCAGAAAAAATTAACCCCGGAATCGGCGCTAAACGCAGAACAGAGCAAAGTGCTGGTGTTACAGGGCGCGGAATCCCGGTATCGCGGTAAAATCGCCGTGGCGCGTCGGGAACAGGGCCAATTGAACGCTTCGCGCACGCAACTGGATGTTCTGGACGCCAAAATCAGGGTTTCCGACATCAAGCAGGAGCAGATCCGGGATCTGATCAAAAAACAGGCGCTGGCGCTGGGTTACCGGCACATCACCAGTCCGCTGGACGGCATGGTCGGCGCCATCCACAAATACAAAGGCGAGTATGTCGAGGACGGCGTCGATATTCTGATGCTGCACGATCCCCGGTCATACTGGATCGAGGCGAATATCGACGAAAGTCAGATCCGCCATGTCATCGTCGGTCAGGACGTCCGCATCAATCTGGACGCCTACCCGTTTCGCGACTTTTTCGGATCCGTTCAGCGGATCGGCAACGTTACCACGAATTCGATAAACCCCGGCTCGACAAACGGCTCAAACGCCCGGAAACTGGGCAGTTCGACTGTACGCGTACCGGTGCGGATATCGCTGAAATCGCCACCCGCCAATCTGACGCCCGGCATGCGCGCCGACGTCAATATCCGGATTTACGAGAACATCAAATTATGGTGACGGCCTGATCGCAGACGCCCTGATGCGAGCAAAGCCCCGGATTACTCCGCCGCCGCCACAGCTGAATTTTCCGAAGTAGCTGCATCAGCCGAAGTGCCCGCATCAGGTTGAAGCCTGAACCCCCTGTAGCCATCCGCGACAATCTCTTCACAGATGCGCCGATACGCGCCAACGCCGCCGATATACGGCATGAAAATTCTTGGCTTCCCCGGAATGTTGGCGCCCATGTACCAGGACGCCGCGCGCGGGAAGAGCGTTTTATGCGCGACGACATTTACATGCTCGACCCATTCGTCCTCCGCCTCGCGGGTCGGTTCCATCACATCGAGACCTTCAGCGCGCAGATGCACCAGGCTGTCGGTCACCCAATCCACATGCTGCTCGATCGAGACCATCATATTACTCAACACTGACGGGCTGCCGGGACCGGTAATCATGAACAGGTTCGGGAAGGCTTCGCTCATCACGCCCAGATAGGTACGCGGACCGGCGTCCCATTTTTTGCGTAACGTCAGGCCGTCGCGGCCCTGAATATCGATTTTAAACAACGTGCCCGTCATCGCGTCAAAGCCCGTCGCAAAGACAATGGCGTCAAATTCAAACGTCTCGTCTTTTGCGACCAGACCGGATGGCGTCATGCGCTCAATCGGATCATCGCTGACATCCACCAGACGAACATTGTCCCGGTTGTAGGTTTCAAAATAATCGCTGTCGATGCAGATGCGCTTTGTGCCAATGGGATAGTCCTTCGCCGCCAGAAGTTCGGCGGTTTCCGGATCTTTTACAGTCGTGCGGATCTTGTCGCGGACAAATTCAGCGGCCGAATCATTCGCCCGCTGGTTGACCAACAGATCATTGAAAGAGGACAAAAACGCCGCGCCACCCGTCTGCCAGCGCTCTTCATACATTTCAGCGCGGCGGTCTTCGCTCACCGCCAATGCGGATTCATTGTTGAGTTCGCGAATATTACCCTTGGCGGTATAGCGTTGCTCCTCGCGAAGTGCTGCGTAGTTATCCTTCCACGATTGCGCGTATTCCGGGGTCATGGGCGCGTTCTGGGACGGCAGCGAATAGTTCGGCGTGCGCTGGAAAACCGTCAGATGCGCCGCTTCTTCCGCCAGAACGGGGATCGCCTGAATGCCAGACGACCCGGCGCCAATGACAGCGATGCGCTTTCCGGTGAAATCGACGCCCTCATGGGGCCAGGCGCCGGTATGATAGGTCGCGCCCTTGAAATCGGACAATCCGGGGAAGTCCGGAATTTGCGCAGTGGAGATGCAGCCCGTCGCCATGATGCAGAACCGGGCGGATATCTTCTCGCCCTTATCGGTTTCAATCGCCCAATGGTTGGTCGTTTCGTCAAAATGGGCGCTGACGACGTTCGTGTCGAATTCAATTCCCCGGCGCAGATCAAAGCGGTCGGCGACATGATTGGCGTATTTCAAAATTTCCGGCTGGGCGGAAAATTTCTCGGTCCAGTCCCACTCCTGCTGCAATTCTTCGGAGAAGGAATAGGAGTATTGCATGCTCTCAACATCGCAACGGGCGCCCGGATAGCGGTTCCAGTACCAGGTGCCGCCGACATCGCTTCCGGTTTCGAACATCCGGATTGAAAACCCCAACCCGCGCAATCGGTGCAACAGATAAAGCCCCGAAAACCCCGCGCCAACGATGACCACATCGCAATTACGTTCACTCATTTCGCCCGCTCCCTCTCGTCCAAAACCGCTATCATGATAGCGATATTGCGCGACAAAGCCATGCCGGGACTCGCAAGCCGGGCGCTAGCGGCCCTTCCAGTTCGGCGTTCGCTTCTCCGCGAAGGCGCGGGGACCTTCAATCGCATCTTCGGATTGCGCGCGACGGCGGTTGGCCTCATAGGGGGAGTAATAGGCCTGCGCCAGTGGCTGATCGAGACCTCGCATCGCCGCCTCCTTGGTGGCGCGAACCGCCAGAGGCGCACAGCGCAGAATATCGGCGACCCATTCGTCAACAGCGGCGTCCAGCTTGTCCAGCGGCACAACCTGATTGACCAGCCCAAGTTGATAGGCGCGTTCCGCCGACATGTGCCGCCCGGTCAGCATATACCCCATCGCAGGCTTCAGCCCGATCTGACGCGGCAGACGGTGAACCCCGGCGGACCCGGCGATGAGACCGCGGCGCGGCTCCGGCAGGCCAAACTCCGCATGATTCGCCGCGACGATGATATCGCACGCCAGAGCCTGCTCCAGCCCGCCGCCCAGCGCAAAGCCATTAACCCGCGCAATGAGGGGTTTGGGAAAATACCATCGTTCAATCAAACTTCTGGTTTCACCGGCCAGTTTCGCCCAATGCGCCCGCTGCGCCGCATCCGCATCGCGTTCCCGGGCGCGATGTTTTAAATCCGCCCCGGCGGAAAACGCCCGGTCCCCGGCGCCCGTCACCACCGCAACCCAGATATCATCGTTGCGTTCGATCTCGTCGAAATGCTGAGACAGCTCCCAGCGTAGTTCCGGGTTGAGTGAATTCAGGGCCGCCGGTCGGTTGAGCGTCACTCTCGCCACATGGTTTTCGACCTCAAAGGTCGACATGGTTTGCGCATTGCTGGTCATAAATCTCTCCGGTTTCAGACGTTGAAGGCACTCTAAATCAGCCTAGGCCCTCGCTTGCCGACGCACAAACCACGCTGCCGCGACGCGCGGCGCGTTTGACGACGGCGCAGCTTTGGGCGCATCGTTCGATTCATTCAACGAGCCCACCCCCCATAATATCGGAGAAATTTCATGGTAAAATCCGTACGGCGCGTGGTGACTGGCCACGATGAAAACGGCAAGGCGGTCGTGATAATGGACAGCCACGCTGAAAATATTGTGGTGTCCGAACATCGACCGGGCGGCCGCACAAATTTGTGGCGAACCGACGCAACACCGACCACCTATGACGGCGACCCGGATCCGGCGAAAGCAGCCTTCACCACCGAGCCGCTCGCCAATGGGGTTAATTTTCGCATTAACGAATTTCCGCCCGTAAGCGATGCTGAAATCTCCGCCTATGACGCGGACAAGGCTTTTGGCGCGGCGGGATCGGCGCATCTTGTGGTTAAAGGCGCGCGCCATCCCTTCATGCATCGGACGGAAACCGTGGATTTCGCCATCGTTCTGGAAGGCGAAATTGATATGTTACTGGATGAGGAAGACGTGCATTTGTGTGCGGGCGACGTGGTGATCCAACGGGGAACCAACCACGCCTGGGCGAACCGCTACGACAAGATTTGCCGAATCGCCTTCGTCCTCATCGACGCGGTCGATGAGGACGGGCGAAAGCGACCGCATGGATAGCCAAGCCTACGCGGCGGGCGCGACCGACAGCTTGCCCTGTACGCCATGGGTGTCGATAAAGCCTGCGATCATCCCGCTGGCCTTGGCGTCTTCGACAAAAGACTTTAGCCACGCATAAGCTGCGTCATTGCCCAGATTTACGCCGACGGCTTGCTGAACAGCGGCGAACTGACCCTCGAGAATCCGCGATCCGGGCATCATTTCAGCTTCCGTCACAAGGCGCGGGCGCAGGCTCGCCAGCGCGTCCATATTGTCGTTGACGAAGGCGTTGAACGCCGCGTCACCGCCTTCAACCGGCTTCAGGTTGGCTTTCTTGATATTGTTTTCCAGCCACAAACCGTAGGCGCTGCCTTTGGAAACGGAAATATTGTTGCCGGGCTGATCGACCTCATCAACCGACTGAATCGACGATTCCGGGGGCACGAGATAGGTCGCCTCAATCTCCACATAAGCCGCGGTGAAATTCATCACTTTAGCGCGTTGCGGCTCGGCGCCGATATTGCCGATATCCCACTCATTGTTTCCGGCGGCGCCGGCGACCAGGCTGGGTGTTTCATACGGGACAAGCTTCAAATCCACGCCCAGCGCCTTGGCGATTTCACCCGCGAGGCTGGGGGATGGGCCGATCGGATCGCCCGACGCGGTCTTGTCGACGACCAGTAAAAAATTGGACATGTTGATGCCAGCGCGCAAAACGCCGGTCGGGGTCAGTTGCGCAATGACTTCCGATGATGGTGCGGTCATGAGTTCTGTTCCGGGATTATTGGAGAGGGAATAAGAAAGAGAATTCTTGCGTGAATTAAGCCGATACGACCACATGTAAGCAAGACCCGATTATGGTGAAGGCTGGCCCAGCCCCGTAAAGCCAGCGTAGAATTCACACACAGGGAAACAAACCGGGACCAACCATGGCGGATATCAGAAACCGAATTGGCGTTGATGTCAGCGGCAAACTATCGACCGAAGCGGCGGTTGAATGGGGCGTTGAAAACGACGTCGCCTATATCGACACGCGCATCGACATCGCGCCAAACCCGTTAGAGCGCTTTACCGACCCGGTATGCGAGGCCATTCGCGCACGGTGCGAAGAGACCGGCATACGGCTGGGCCTCCATACGCTCTCGGCAGTCAATATCGCAGAGGTCTCGCCCTATCTGCGCGATGCGGTCGACGCCTATCTGCGTGGCTATATCGACGCCGCCGCGCGCATGAACGCCGCCTGGGTGGAAGTGCATGCGGGATACCATTTTTCCGACGACAAGCAATTGCGCATGGACGCTGGCCTTGAGCATTTGAAACGCGCTGCGGGATATGCCGAAGAAAAAGGCGTGCAGCTCCTGCTCGAAAATCTCAACCCGGAACCGGACCGGGCCGAAGTGCACTACCTCGCCCATGATATCGAAGAGTGCCTGTTCTACTTCAATGGTATTTCCTCACCCGCGCTCGCGTGGTCCTTCACCATCAACCATGCGTCTTTGACGCCAGAAGGGATCGCCGGATTTCTGGACGCCTTGCCCACGGACCGGTTGGCCGAAGTGCGCGTCGCCGACAGCAACGGCGAATACGAACAACACATGCAGCCGGGCGACGGAATGATCGACTTCCCCGATATGTTTGCCCGGATCGAGGCGGCCGGCTTTACCGGTCATTACATGTGCGCGTTCGGATCGCTGGAGGACATGCTGCGGGGACGGGACTGGATGGCGGACCGCTTCCCATCTTAACGATGTCGTTTGCGCGCCGCCGCCACATTGTTAGAGTGTATAATGTGAGGTGACGGAAAGGGACGAATATGGATTTCTCCGATACGCCCAGTGAGGCTAAATTTCGCGCAAATGTACGTACATGGCTCGAGGCCAACGCCGAGCGGCGCGAACCGGGCATGGTCTTCAAGTCCCGATACGGCGCCGACGATCTGGTTAATCTGGCGAAATCCTGGCAAGCCAAAAAGCACAAAGCGGGCTTCTCCGGCATCACCATGCCGACAGAGTATGGCGGGCGCGGCTCGGGCCCCATGGAACAGGTGATTTATAATCAGGAAGAAGCGGAATATGTGACGCCGCGCGGGGTCTATGAAATCGGGCTGGGAATGTGCATCCCGACCATGCTGACCTACGCGACTGAGGCGCAAAAACAGCGCTACGCCCCACCAGCGTTGAGGGGCGAGGAAATCTGGTGCCAGTTATTCTCTGAACCCAACGCCGGGTCCGATGTCGCCGGACTGCGCACCCGCGCAACCCGCGACGGCGACGACTGGATCATCAACGGCCAAAAAATATGGACGTCGGGCGCCCATTTTTGCGATTACGGCATCATCGTCACCCGCAGCGACCCGACAGCGCCAAAGCACAAGGGGCTGACGTTTTTCTTCCTCGACATGAAATCGCCGGGGATCGAGGTCAAACGCATCAAGCAAATTTCAGGCACGTCGAACTTCAACGAAGTCTTCTTCAACGATGTGCGCATCCCGGATTCCCAGCGCCTCGGGAAAGTTGGCGAAGGCTGGCGTGTATCCATCACCACGTTGATGAACGAGCGGCTGGCGGTCGGTCAGGTCCCGGCGCCCGATTTCGATGAAATCTTTGAGCTCTCCAAATCACTGACGCTGGAAGACGGTCCCGCCATCAACAATGCCCAGGTGCGCGAAAAACTGGCCGATTGGTATGTGCAGATGCAGGGGCTCAAGCTCACCAAGTTCAGGACCATCTCCGCCCTGTCGCAAGGGGAGACGCCGGGCCCGGAATCCTCCATCACAAAGGTCGTCAGCGCCAGAAAACGTCAGGAAATCGCCAATTTCGGCGTGGATCTGATGAATATCGCCGGCATGATTTTCGATGAATCCACACAACCCATGCAGGGCATGTTTCAGGAAGCGGCGTTATCCTCACCCGGCAGCCGCATCGCCGGCGGCACCGACGAAATCCTGCGCAACATCATCGCCGAACGGGTGCTGGGCTTGCCACAGGATATCCGCGTCGACAAAAATGTCGCCTTCACCGACGTGCCCACCGGCGACGCCTGAGGCCTAAAGCTGGCGTTTATTCCGGGGAATATCCCGGCACGGGCGTTGCGCCGGGCGCGCCGACAAACTTCGCCTTCTCCCGTCCGCCATGGCGCTTGATGAGCGCGTCCTGATCGGCTTTGGCGCGACGGTCCACCAATTCCGGATCCAGCCGCGCGCGGAGCAGAGTTTCATATTCCGCAAGAACCGAGGCGTATGCGGGATCAGCGGCTAAATCGCGTAATTCTTCCGGGTCGTTTTCCAGATCAAACAACTCTGGCGGAAAACCGACATAGTGATGATATTTATATCGCCCCTTCCGCAACATATAGCCCGCCGATGGCGATCCAAATGCGTGGTATTGCGAAAGAATTTCCCGGTCAGAATCCACCGGCGCTTGCGCGATCTCGAACAAAGAGCGGCTATCCGGATGCGCCGCGTCACCCACGACGCTCACGCCGAGCCCGTCCAGAATCGTCGCATAGCAATCCGTCAAGTTTACGGGGGTTTCGCAAATGGCGCCGTTCGTACCGCCAGGGGCCACAACGTCAGGGCCCGCAAGAATCATCTGAATTTTAACAGATTCTTCGTAGAAGACCGACTTACCCCACAGGCCGCGCGCGCCAATGCTGTCGCCATGATCGCTCGTGTAAATAATCCGGGTGTCATCCTTGAGCCCAAGCTCTTCGAGCGCATCGAGCACCATCCCGATCTGGGCGTCAATAAAGCTCACCAACCCAAAATAAGCAGCGAGGCCGCGCAACCGCTCCTCGTTACTTTCAAAAAACTTGTCCTGGCCAATCGCCGCATCCTGCGCCGCCACCCAAGGATGGTGGCCCTGATCAGAATCCAGATACTTTTGAACGCGGGCATATCGGCGAGCGGATAGAGGTCCAGATATTCAAGCGGAACCACCAGCGGAAAATGCGGGGCGACGAAGCCGACATTCAACATCCAGGGCTCGGCGTCTGCGTTGGACGTTTCTGACGCTCGGGCCTGAAGCCACTCGCAGGCCTGATTGGCGATCCGTCGGTCGTACAGATTGTAGTTCGAAACGCCCGGCCCGATTTTCTGGATAACTCGAAACGGCGGATCAAGCGTCGGGAACGGGTCTCGAATGGCGCCCCAGACCATGCCCACGCCATCGGGTATATGCATCGGTTCATGCTGGACATCGAACCCAATCGGGTCTTCGCGACGCCGGTAATGCAGCTTGCCGATTGACTCGATTCGTCGTCCGGCTGCGCTGACCTGCTGCGCCCAGCCCGAAACGCGGCCATCATAGGCGTTGGCGTTGTCCCAATAGCCCGTTTCATGAATGGGCCGTCCTGTGGCGAACCCGGCGCGCGCGGGCACGCAAATTGGACAGGGCGTATAGGCGTTGGGAAACCGGACGCCCCGGGCCGCCAATCGGTCGATTGCGGGCGTCCGCACCAACGGATGCCCGGACGCGCCCATATAACGAGGGTCATGGCCATCCGTCATGATCAACAACAGGTCTTTCGGCGTCATGGACCCCTCCCTCCCGGTTATTGACCGCAATCCGCCTTAAGGGAGCGGGGCGACGCCTGGAAACGCGTTAGTAAGGCCGGTCGCCGCGCACCATCGTGCGATACAACATCCGATGTTCGCTCATATCATAATCCGACCCCGCCCGATGCAGAGCAGAGCGATTGTCGACGATCAGCATATCGCCCACCGTCCATTGATGCGTATAAGAAAATTCAGGTTTGACCGATTCCTTCAACAAAGCCGCCAGAAACTCCTGCGTCTCGGTTGGGTTCATGCCTTCAATATTTTCGGTCTTCCCCGTGTGAAACCAGATCGCCTTGGCGCCCGTTTCAGGATGCGTGCGCACCAGCGGGTG
>JAESSL010000396.1 GCA_016764135.1 Alphaproteobacteria bacterium | reverse complement strand
TGGGTGATCTTGCGGTCCACGTTGCGCCCATCGCTCACAGCGAAGCGCTGCCAGCCAAACATGCCGGATACGGCGTCGCCCTCTGCGTAGTCGGGATGACGGCTCGCCACCACCTCGCCAACGGAGAAGGAGCGCATTGTGGCGCCAATTTCGACGGGTGGTAGGTAGTTGGGGGCGTCGTTGACCCATCCGCGCATGGCCGGGTCGACGGACCAGTATTCACACTTCACCAAAAACTCGCCGTCAGTGAGATCCGGCGTGGCGACATCCTCCACCGTGAAATAACTTTCGTCCGGCACGCCTTTGGGGCGTTTTGAAAGCATGACGCGGCGATTGACGAAATTTGACGTCATTTGATGTTTGCTCCGGTGTTAAGGCGTAATGCTCAGCCGGTCTTGAACCGCGCGACGGCGGCTTCATTCAAGCGTAATCCATGACCGGGCCCTTCGGGCACGCTGAGAACACTGTTTTTCGGAACCGGCATGTTCTCCAGAATTTCTGTGGAGCGCGGCATGTATTCCACCTTATGTCCATGCGGGACGGAGGCTAGAAGATGCACATGGACTTCGGGAATGACATGTCCGGCGATGGGCCGCTTATAGGCCTCGACCAATCCGGCGATCTTGCGCCATGGCGTAATGCCGCCCACTCGCGCCAGATCGAGGATGACGATATCGAGCGCACGGGCTTCCATGGTGTTGCGGAATTCCGCCAGCGTGTAGAGGTTTTCCGCACCGGTCACGGGAATGTCGAGCGCAGCGGTCAGGCTGGCCAGGCCGTCCAGGTCATCGTGATGGACAGGATCCTCCAACCAGGTGACGCCTGCATCCTGCAAGGCGCGCCCGACCATGCGGGCGTAGGGCAGGTCCCAGCTTTCGGTGCCATCGACCATGATTTCAACGCCCGGTCCCGCGGCGTCGCGCGCGACTGTTGCGCGCTCGACCTGCTCGGCCACGGTGAAGTCCCGACCAAGGCGCAGTTTCAACCCCTTATAGCCATTCGCCGCGTGGTCCTGCGCGGACCGGCCCAGTTCATCCAGCGACAGACTGTACCAAAGTTGGTCGCTGGCGTAGGTTGGGACATGGTCTCGAAACCCACCGAGCATGCGATACAGGGGCTGATTCAGGGCTTTACCCGCCGCGTCCCACATGGCGATATCCAGCGGCGCCATCGCCCAGTGAAGCAGGCCGCCGGGGCCGATCCATTTGGCTTTGGTCGACAAATCCCGCCACGCAGCCTCCACATCCATGACATTGACGCCAATAAGCTCCGCGCCCAATTCTCGCGTCGCCTGCGCCACCGCGCCAATCAGTTGCGGGCGTTGTTTGACGATATACCCGAAGCCTTCGATTCCACTTTTCGTGCGAATGCGTGCGAGGACATGGCAGTTTGACGTAACCGCCTGTCCACCGGCGACATAATTGCTGCCCAGCGGAACTTCAACAATGTCGACTGTGACGCTTTCAATGATCATGAAATTTGCTCCGGAGGTTGCGGTTTAACGGTTTGCGTTTCGCTGGGCGTTAGCTGTGAAGCTCGCCGTCAAAATTGTCTTTCGTGATTCCCTCCGCTTGAGGAACGAAACCAAGTTCGATCTGTACCCCGTTGGGGTCATGGAAGAAAACCTGAATGACCGATCCGCCGCCTGCAAGGCGCTTGGTGTATTCGACCCCATGTTTTTCAAAGGTCGCAAGCTGATCGGCGAGACCGGCGCCCCACATTGCGAAGTGATCCAGACCCGCACCCATGCCGTCCGGATTGGTGCGGGCGTCGCTGTCTTCCTCATAGGATGAAATGTGAATGATCGGCATGCCGGCGGTGTACATCCAGTATCCCTTGCTGGGGAACGGGGGGCGGAATCCTTCTTCCAGCCCGAGCACGTCGGCATAGAAGTCGCGTGTCTCTTCAAGATTGCGCGCACGAATATTTATATGATTCAAGTGATAACTTGGCATGATGAGGTTCTCCAGTTTTCGGAAAAGATGGCGCTTTCAGCTTAACCATACAAATACTAGGGAATAGGCGAGGGATTGCAATCGCGCCGTAACGGCGTGTTTACGGCTTCGTGTAGGCGTCTCCATCAAAATGCTCCTGGGTGACGAATGACTCAACCGAGTTTCGCTTCAGTTTGGTCAATTGCTTAACGGGCTTGCCCATGGGTACGATGGCGCATACCGCATGATCGGATGGGATATTCAGCAGGTCTCTCAGCTTGTCTTCCTGGGCGATGGCCAATGTGGTGATCGTGCCGCCATACCCGGCCTGACGCGCCGCCAGCAATGTGTTCCAGACCATGGGATATATGGATCCGCCGCTGACGAGACCCACCCGGTCGAGATATTGATCCATGGAGGCGACGACTTTTAAATCAACCGTAAAAATCAGCACGACATCAGCGTTGATGAATGTTTCGGTGAGCATCGCCGCTGGTTTGGTGGCGGCGATCGTTGCGTCGTCGGCGGCTGTGGGAACAACGGAATTCCAGGGACTTTCGCCCAGAGTGATTTGCGCGATATAACGTTTCGCCGCCGGGGTGGTGATCTCACCCAAGGCCTTTCGGGTGTTTTTATCACGCACCACAATGATATGCGCGCCTTGGCGATTGCCGCCGCTGGGCGCAAAGCGGGCGTTGTCCAGAATTTCGTACAAGATATCGTCTGGCAGGGCCTCGCCGGTATATTCGCGCGCCGCGAATGTCGTGCGCATGGCGTCAAAAAGTTCCATCTGAAATCCCCCGTTTGAGTTCGAATGAATGGTGACGGGTTTGTTTAAAAGGAGCAAGCGCGCCTTTTCTTCTGACTGGAATTAGGGAATCCTAATAAGACTTATAACAAACGGAGCGTTGGATCATGGCGGAACTGGACGGAAAAGTGGCGGTCGTTACCGGCGGCGCGAGCGGGATCGGCGAAGCGACGGTTAAACTGTTCGTCGAAGAAGGCTGTCGCGTGATTATTGCGGATATGCAGCGGGATCGGGGCGAGGCGTTGGCCGCTTCGCTTGG
>JAESSL010000395.1 GCA_016764135.1 Alphaproteobacteria bacterium | reverse complement strand
TCCAGGCGCCCTGATTTTACAGCGATAGGGCTTATTAGATCCATCGGACACCAGATATACGCCGAATTCACCTTTTGGCGCTTCCACAGCTGTATAGGTCTCGCCTTCGGGCACATTCACACCCTCGGTATAAAGCTTGAAGTGATGGATCAGCGCTTCCATCGACTGTTTCATATCCGCGCGACGAGGTGGTGATATTTTGCCGTCTTCACTTTGCACCGGGCCATCCGGCATCTTATCAATACATTGACGCACGATACGGACGCTTTGACGCATCTCTTCGATACGCACCAGGTACCGATCATAACAATCGCCGTTCTTACCAATAGGGATATCGAAATCCATTTCGGAATAAACGTCGTAGGGCTGCGCTTTCCGCAAATCCCACGCAATTCCGGAACCTCGAAGCATTGGTCCTGAAAAGCCCCAGGCCATCGCGTCCGCAGCGGTAACCACACCAATATCAACAGTCCGTTGCTTGAAAATTCGGTTATCCGTGAGCAATGTTTCCATATCATCGACGAACTTTGGAAACGCGTCCGCCCAATCAATAATTTTATCCATCAGCCCGGCGGGAAGATCCTGATGAACGCCGCCAACACGGTAATACGCCGCATGTAGGCGAGCGCCACAAACCGCTTCGTGGAACTCCATCAGTTTTTCACGTTCTTCAAACGCCCAAAGCATCGGCGTCATTGCGCCAACGTCCAGCGCCAACGCCGGAACGTTCAGCAAATGATTCAGCAAGCGAGAAATTTCAGCGAACAACACGCGGATATACTGGCCTCGTGGTGGCGGCGCGATTCCTAAAAGCTTTTCCGCTGCAAGCACAAAAGCATGTTCCTGGCACATCGGCGCCACGTAATCCAACCGATCAAAATACGGTATCGCCTGTAAGTACGTTTTGTGTTCTATCAGCTTTTCGGTGCCGCGATGCAACAACCCGATATGAGGATCAAGGCGTTCAACAATTTCGCCATCCATTTCCATGACCATGCGCAAAACGCCATGTGCAGCGGGATGCTGGGGGCCAAAATTCAACGTCAGGTTTTTTATTTGCGCGTCGACGGTCATTCGCCCTGCCCCTTTTCCGCCTTTTCGTCACCAGGAAGGATACCGTCGCCTTCCCAAGGGCTCGTAAAATCAAACGCGCGAAACGATTGCGTCAATTCGACCGGCTCATAAACCACGCGTTGTTGCTCATCGTCGTAGCGAACCTCGACATGCCCGGTTAACGGAAAGTCCTTACGCAGCGGGTGTCCGTCAAAACCGTAATCGGTCAGAATTCGTCGCAAATCCGGGTGATTGGAGAAATACACGCCAAATAAATCCCAGACCTCGCGCTCAAACCATCCCGCCGTTGGAAAGATCTTCGCTATCGACGGAACTTGCGTATCCTCGTCAGCTTTCAGTTTAACGCGAACCCGTTGATTTTGGTTATAACTCAACAGATTATACACGATATCGAATCGCTGGGGACGTTCTGGATAATCCACGCCGCAAATATCCACGACGGATTTGAACAAACAATTTATATCGTCCCGTAGAAACTTCATGCATTTGCAAATCGAGGCACAAGTCACTTCGATACAAAGTTCATCGCGATCTATCTGCAAACCGACCATCCCGTCACCGAGATGACCTTTGAGATAATCAGCGAGCTCATGGTGAACTGCGTTGTTGTTTTCTTCTTCCATCGACCAAATGCTCTTAACGCGCGATGCTGCCGGTACGGCGAATTTTCTTTTGCAACTGCAAGATACCGTAAATTAACGCCTCCGCAGTTGGCGGACACCCGGGTACGTAAATATCAACGGGCACGATTCTATCACAACCACGAACAACTGAATACGAGTAGTGGTAATATCCACCACCATTGGCGCACGAACCCATGGAAATCACCCAGCGGGGCTCCGCCATCTGGTCGTACACTTTGCGCAACGCCGGCGCCATTTTATTCGTCAGCGTCCCCGCCACGATCATCACATCCGATTGTCGGGGGCTTCCGCGCGGCACCACGCCAAACCGGTCAAGATCATAGCGGGGCATGTAGGCGTGGATCATTTCCACCGCGCAACAGGCCAATCCAAACGTCATGGGCCACAACGACCCCGTGCGCGCCCAGTTCACCAGTTTGTCGGCATTCGCCAGCACGAACCCTTTTTCAGCAAGCGAATCGGTTACCGAAGTCATAACCTGATCCTGTGTCGCGCTGTTTTGCAGAGGAGCCTGCCCCTGTACTGTTGGGCTTATTCCCATTCCAAGGCGCCTTTCCGCCATTCATACACGAAGCCGATCGTCAAAATCCCAAGGAACAAGACCATCGACCAAAATCCGAAGACACCAATATCGCCAAGGGACACCGCCCATGGGAACAAAAACGCGACTTCGAGATCAAAGATAATAAATAAAATCGCAACGAGATAGAAGCGAACGTCGAAACGACCGCGCGCATCGTCAAATGCCTCAAACCCGCACTCATAGGCCGACAGCTTCTCGGAATCGGGGGATTGTTTGGCGACCACCAAACTAGCGACAAACATGGCGCCGGAAATGCCTATGGCCAAGGCAAGGAATATCAAAATCGGTAGATATTCCCGAAGCAGGCCTTCCATTTCTCTAACTCCCCTGAGCATTAAATTCGTGGTTCAACTTATGCAGCTTGTTTGGCAAAAACACAAACCGTCAATTTAGACGCTACGGTCACAATATAAGATTTATGAAATGTGAAGCAAAGGCAATAAGCCGCGTATCCAAATATTTCGGCTAGCCACCACCGTTACTCACGTGAGTAAAACGCCAATTACGATTTAAAATCAAGTAAATGGCGGGAGTGACGGGACTCGAACCCGCGGCCTCCGGCGTGACAGGCCGGCGCTCTAACCAACTGAGCTACACCCCCGTGATAACGAGGAAAGTCGGACCCGTTTAATGCACGGTCTGACCTCTGTCAAGCGAACTCTCCGAGATTAAATCGAAACCTTGGAGAAAGAAGTCTTCGCCTGTATTCGTGACTTAATAACAACCTGAATGGTGGGCGATGACGGGCTCGAACCGCCGACTTCCTCGGTGTAAACGAGGCGCTCTGCCAGCTGAGCTAATCGCCCTCACACGTCACCAATTTCAGAATGTTGTTCTATAGGGTAAACGTATGAATCACAAACCAAAAACGCAAAAAAAATCGGCCAGGCGGTTATTATTTTCACCTGGCCAAAAATCTTTATTCGTGAACTTTTAGTTCACCGCATCCTTAAGACCTTTACCGGCCTTAAACTTAGGCTGGTTGGAGGCTTTGATCTGGATCTTCTCACCGGTTCGCGGATTGCGCCCGACAGAAGCGGCCCGTGCGGTCACACTGAAAGTGCCAAATCCGACAAGGCGGACATCGCCGCCATCTTTCAGCGCTTTCGTGATTGTTTCAAAAACGGCGTCGACCGCTTTAGCTGCATCGCCTTTTGATAATTCGGATTCTTCTGCAACAGACGCGATCAGTTCATTTTTATTCACAGTGAGGCCCCCTTTCAATTCGGGAAAAGATTATTGACGGTTTAAATACCGTTCTCAAATGACAGCGGATTCTATATAGGGTTTTTGAGTTTCGCCAACTTGAAAACCCTGGAAAACTGAGCGTTTGCCACAATAAAGCGTCACTTACGCTAAGGACCAATTAAAAAGACCGGCGGGAGCCCCGC
>JAESSL010000394.1 GCA_016764135.1 Alphaproteobacteria bacterium | reverse complement strand
TGCGCTGATCATGGTGAAGCAACGTCTGGCGGGCGGCGAACTGGACTGCTTTATCGACAAGATGGGCGATGTGGTCGTTGAAGGCGCGTCCATTGGCGCGATGACGGGGTTGCGGTTTGAGCCTGACCCAACGGTGCTTGGCGAGCAGGGGCGGGTTTTGATCAGCGCGGCGCGGCGTGTGATCGACGAGGATATCCAACGCCGGGTGCGCGAGATCACAGCGGCGCCGGATGATGTGTTTTCCATTGGTGCAAGCCGTGGGGGTGCAAGCAGTGGAGGCGCGAGCCGTAGCGGCGCTGGAGGGGGTACGGGCGTGGCCCTGTGCTGGAATGGGATGCCGGTGGCGGCGCTCGGCGCGGGAGACAACGCCTTGAGCCCGCAAATCTCGGTTTCCCGAAATGAATTTCTTGATGGTCCCCGACGGGAAATGGTTCGCGCGCGGCTGTCCCTCTGGGTCTCTCACCATATCGAGCGGCGACTGGGTCCTTTGTTTCGCGCCAAATCAGCGGAGGTCAGCGGGTCGCTGCGCGGCGTTGTGTATCAGTTGGCCGAATCCCTGGGGTCGGCGCCGAGAGAGGATATAAAAGTCAGCCTCGACAAGCTGAGTACAAGCGATCGCAAAGCGCTGGCGAAGCTGGGCGTGCGCATCGGGCTGCACAGTGTTTATTTTCATGATTTGTTGAACGCCTCCGCCATTCGGACAAGAGCGATCCTGGCGTCTATCTATTGCGACGCGTGCGATGTTCCGCGTCGGCCCAAACCATCGCGCGCCGCCGATGGGGCGTCTGCGACGGTTTGGGCGATGATGGGGTTTCAGGTTGTTGGCGGGCGCGCCCTTCGTGTGGATGTGCTGGAAAAATTCGCGGCTCTGACGCGTAAACTCGCACGCTCGGGGCCGTTTACGCCGCCGCAGCAGATGTTATCCATGGCGGGATGCGATGCGGCGGCGCTGGTTCCGGTGTTGCGTGATCTGGGCTACCGTCCGAAAGAAACTGCCGACGGCACTGTGTTTCTACCCAAAAAACGGCGCGGAAAAAGACGTCATGATCCCCGTAAAAACCAATCGCGCGCAAGTGAGATGGATCCGCATTCACCGTTCGCCAAACTTCGTGAACTGGCGCTCATTAAATGACGGAATTGAACGAACAAGCGGTGAAAGGGACATCCGAACCAACGCCGAAAGTTCGGCTGGATAAATGGCTCTGGTATACGCGGTTGTTTAAAAGCCGGACCCTGGCGGGCGCGAAAGTCTCGGGCGGCGGGTTTCGGGTCAACCGGGAGTTGGTGAAAAAGGCGCGGCATGGCTTGCAAACCGGCGATGTCGTCACCTTTTCCAAAGGGCCTTATATACGGGTCATTGAAGTTGTCGCGCTGGGAACCCGGCGCGGCCCCGCCAGCGAAGCGCAGCTTTTGTACAAGGATTTGAGCCCGCCAGAGACGCAACCATCGGGTAAAAATCCAAAGCCGACTCCAGGCATGTTCGGGTATCGGGAACCGGGCGCTGGTCGACCAACCAAAAAGCAGCGCCGCGAAGTGGAGCAGCTCCGCGACGGCGCTTATTTTGACGGCCCGCCCGAGACTTAAACCCCGAGACTTAAATCACCCACCTACGCGCTTGGCGCTTGTTTTCGATAGACGAGCGAAAAATTGTTGGCGGGCATATCGATCAAATCCGTTCGGATCATCCCGGCTTGCGCCGCGACGGCGTCAACGGCGTCCAGATTGCGGACGCCCCATTCCGGGTTGCGGCCTCTCAGATCGGCGTCGAAGGCGATGTTGCCCGGCGCTGTTGGTCGCCCGTCGATGATAAACGGACCATACAGATATAAAACGCCGCCATCGGGCAGGATGCGCCTGGCGCCAGCGAACAATCCCTCGCACGCCGCCCAGGGCGCAATATGGACCATGTTGATAGATACCATGGCGTCCGCAGATGTGATGGGCCAAACCGGTTGAGCGACGTCCAGGTCGAGCGGGTCGAGAATATTGCCGCCGGGGAGCATTGACAGGCGTTCGCGCGCTTGAGGGCTAATATCGCTGGGGCGCCATGTCAGCGCCGGCAGGGCGGTAGCGAAGTGGACAGCATGGGTCCCGACGCCGCTATTGGTCTCCAGCAGGGTTCCCGTATCGGGTAAGACGGTGCGCAGAATATTCAGAATTGGCTCTCTGTTGCGCAGGGCCGCCGGAGATACAGGCGGAGAAACGGGTGGCGAAACAGGCATGGCGGGTTATTTTCATCTGGTGAATTGGGACAGTGGCGGTTATGGATTAATTCTCGCCGCCAAGGCCAGAGAATTCGTCTGTCAGCGCGCAATTGGAATCCGGTTAAGGAACTCAAAAATGTTGGCGAAGCTCAAATCGTTTTTGTTCGAGGCGAACGCGTCGTCAGACGGCGTCACCACGCATTCGCACGAGGAACTGCACCTCGCGGCGGGCGCCTTGATGGTTGAGGCCGCTCGTTTGGATGGGTCGTTTGATGCGGCGGAACGAACGCAAATTCACGCCACCTTGCGCGACCGGTTCGATCTTGATGAAGACACCACGACGACATTGATTGACGCGGCGGTAGAAGCCGCCGATAACATTCCGGAAATATTCGGGTTTACGCGGACCCTGCGCGAGCATTTCTCCCATGAAGAACGGATTGAAATGATGGAAATGTTATGGGAAGTTGCCTACGCGGATGGGGTCATTCATGATTACGAAGCAAATTTAATGCGTCAGATCACAGGTCTGTTGTATGTCACCGACCGGGAAAGCGGCGATGCGCGCAAACGAGCCCAGGTAAAAGCGGGCGCGACGGGCGCAGGTGCGGCTTAACGGCGCGGCGGTTAACGTCCACGAGTATTTCACAGTTTTTCATGGTAACTATTAAATCGATGAGGGAGAGGTTTGTATGACCTATATCGTCAACGAAGCTTGCATCAAGTGCAAGCTGATGGATTGTGTCGAAGTGTGTCCGGTAGATTGTTTTTACGAAGGTGAAAACATGTTGGTGATTGAGCCGGACGAATGTATTGATTGCGGCGTTTGCGAGCCGGAATGCCCGGTGGAGGCGATCCTGCCCGACACCGATAGCGAAGCCGAGCCTTGGCTGGAGCTGAACCGCGAATATTCCGAAAAATGGCCAAATATCACGCGTAAGGGCGAATCGCCTGCGGATGAAGCCGATTTCCGGGAAGAGACCGGTAAGTTTGATAAATACTTCAGCGCCAATCCCGGCGCCAGCGGTTGATTATATAAAGTCGGTCAGGTGGGCCCCCACAGGAGTCGCCTGACCATAATTTGGTTAGGGACTCTATAAGGGGATACTTCATGAGCCGTTCTGCGCTGTCTTATTTGCCGAATAATCATCTGAAATTCGGAATTTTCCACGCGCCTTTCCATCCCGTGGCGGAAAACCCGACACTGGCGCTGGAGCGCGACCTGGAATTGCTGCAGCACCTCGATGTGCTGGGCTATGACGAAGCGTGGATTGGCGAACATCATTCCGGCGGGTATGAAATCATCGCCTGTCCGGAGATGTTTATCGCGGCGGCGGCGGAGCGGACCAAGCATATCCGGCTTGGCACTGGCGTTGTGTCTCTGCCCTATCACCATCCCTTTACGCTGGCGGGCCGCATCACGCTGCTCGATCATTTGACCCGTGGGCGCGTCATGTTTGGCGTTGGACCGGGTGCGCTGGTTGGCGACGCCTATCGCATGGGCATCGACCCTGAAAATCAGCGCCGCATGATGAATGAGTCGCTCGATGCGCTGGTCGCTCTGCTGGATGGTCAGTCCGTCACGATGAAAACAGACTGGTTTGAGCTGAAGGACGCACGCCTCCAGCTTGGGCCGTTTCAACGCCCCCGTACGGAAATGGCGGTCGCTTGCGCCCGTTCGCCCTCGGGCGCTCTGGCGGCGGGTCGTCATGGTCTTGGCATGCTGTCGATTGGCGGCACCAATGACGAGGCGTTGGCGGCGCATGCGAATAACTGGCGCATGTGCGAAGAAGCGGCGGCGGAAAACGGCAAGACGGTCCACCGCGAGAACTGGCGGCTGGTGACCTTGATGCATATTGCGGAAACCCGCGAGCAGGCGCGGGCGAATGTTGAGTTCGGGTTGGAAAAGTTCGCCAAATACTTCCGCGAAATTGCGACCTTCCCGATCGTACCCGCAGGCATCGACAATCCGTTCGAGTATCTGACGGAAAACAAGATGGCGCTGATCGGGACCCCGGACGATGCGATTGAATACATTGAAACCCTGCTGGAGGGTTCCGGCGGATTTGGCTCCCTCATGCAACTGGCGCACAACTGGGCCGATTGGGGTCAGACCAAGCGGAGTTACGAGCTGATTGCGCGCTACGTCTTCCCGCACTTCCAGGGCAGCAACCTGCTACGCGACACCAGCTATGACTACAGCCATCGGAATCGGGATGTGTTTGTGGGCCGGGCGGCCGATGCGGTGCAGTCGGAAATCGACCGTTATAAGGACCGAAAATCAGGTGGGGCGGAGTAACGTCCCTTTCGCGAAAGTGATTCTTGCGCCCTGATGCGCGCGGCCCTTGTTGTCATAATTGAACAAAGTAATGCAACGTTCCGTTCTCCTGACGGCAAGAGTTTGAACGGTTGAGTTCAAGTGTAAGAGACGTCGTATTTTTCGGGAATGTTTACCCGTTTATGTCTGTTTTACTTTCGGTTCTATGATTGTAGTGACCATCCGGACCCATGTCTTTTCAGTCTTCTTGTCCACAGGAGCGGGAATTGTCATATTACTGTGCTGATGGGGCGTTTTTTTTTACGGTTTGTTAATGAACGCCGCAGGTTTTCCACTCGTGTTCCCGATTCGTGCGCATGGAATTTGTGGAGAATTCAAATAACATTGCGAATACAATGTATTAAGGTGGATTATGCCGAATCCAACGAGATGGTGAATTTGCGCTTCTATCTCGTTTCTTTTGAGTGGTGCGGGTTGAATGTTAATCTTAACAACCTGTTTCTAAGGGACTTTGCAGCGCACTCACCCCTTAGCCCGAACTTTCCACAGTGTTATCCACAGGCGTGTGGGGCGCGTCCCCTTGCGCTTCCGCTTCCAGACGCCGGGTTGCTGTTTCGATGCGCTCTTCCAGGGTTTTCATAAACTCCCGTCGCTTGAGTCCGGGTGGAATAGGCGGCAGGAATTCGACCGTAATCGTGCCCGGGAATTTCTGGAACTGGCGGCGCGGCCAAAAAAGGCCGGAATTGAGGGCGACTGGCACGACGGTGGTGTTGGCGCGTCCGTATAATGCCGCGATGCCCGGTAGGTAGGGTCGGTCCGCCCCGGTTGGCGTGCGCGTGCCTTGCGGAAAGATAACGATGGATCGCCCGGCTTTAAGAACTTCGATGCTGGATTTGACCATGGCCTTCAGCGCGGCGCCGCCGCCATCCCGGTCGACGCCAATCATGCCGCAGCGCCACACATACCAACCCCAGAGGGGGATCCGGTACAATTCCCGTTTCAGGACATAGGCGCAATCGCTGACCAGCACCTTAAAGGCGATGACATCCCATGCGGATTGATGTTTGGCGGCGTAAATGACCGGCCCGTCCGGGCGGTGCTCAGCGCCTTTGATTACATATTTGATTCCGAGCACATA
This sequence comes from Alphaproteobacteria bacterium, assembly GCA_016764135.1. GTDB lineage: Bacteria > Pseudomonadota > Alphaproteobacteria > UBA8366 > JABJJH01. The sequence continues at coordinate 2,734 of JAESSL010000394.1, read as the reverse complement.
ACGGATGATGAACAGCATGACGATCATCCAGCTTGTCGACACGGTGGCGAAGACAATGCGCGGCGCCACGAAAAACGGCAAATATACGATGCACATGATCGCGGACACCAAATAAAATAAGATCGCGAAAATTACGGAGCGAAACATGAAATCATGAATCCTTGGTGACGCGATTGGAACCAAAAGCGGAACTGATTAAGAGGCGCGCGGAGGCGAGCAGATATTTATTGTATTCGCCTAATAATAAAAGCCCTGTGCCCGGATTTGACCACCATTTCTCCAGCGGCACATGCGGTGGCGAAACCGGGTGGGTCGAAATATCGATTCGGGGGAGGGCGTGCTGAAACTCCAGCAGGCTGCGCGGCATGTGATAATTTGCGGTCACCAGCAATAGCGATTTGTGTCCTTGCGCGCGCATCCACAAGGCGGTTTCCGCGGCGTTGCCATGGGTGTCGGTCGCGGCGTATCCAAGGGTGATGCAACAATCGAGAGCGTCTGGTTGGCTGCGGGACAGACGCAACAATTGCTGGACGCTAATGCCGTCATAAACCCCCGATACAAAGAGCTTTGGCGCCTTTTTCGCCGCCAGAAGCGCCAATCCCGCGTCCAGACGAAGGCTACCGCCAGTCAGCACCACGATCGCGTCGACGGTATCGCCATTTTTGATGTGTGATTGTTTGACGGCGTCGATAAACCACAGGAAACCGAAAATCCAGACCGTCGGGATCAGAAGGCAAACCGCGAAAATTAAACGACGACGTTCCATTCGTCAGACATTACGCCATTCGGTTCAGCGCGTGCATGACAATTCGTCGCGCCGTCCATTTTGCTATATAGGCTGCGGCGATTGGCAAGGCGGCGAGAAGCGGCCAGTGCCAGTACTGAAGGGTGGGGAAGGCCGCGCCATCCAACTTTCCCGCTAGATAGCTCAACCCCAACAGCGTCCCGATGCCCAGAACGCCGCCAACAACGCCGCCTATAAAGCCAAGGCGCTGCGCATGGCGTTGAAACTGCCCGGCGATATAGGCGTCCGGCGCGCCGATAACATGCAGGACTTCGATGACTTCACGATGCACCGCCAACCCGCTACGGGTCGCGAATACCACAATTGTCGCGGTCGTGATGGCGATCAGGCTAACCATGATTGCGGCGACAATTTCCAGCGACCGCAAAAATGTTATCAGATGGCCGCGCCAGTACTGGTGATCGTCGATTTCCGCGCCGGGCGCCGCTTTGGCCAGACGTTTCGCCAGCGCATCCAGGTCGATGTCCGGCGACATGGCCACGTCGATCAAGCGCGGCAGGGGCAAGCCTTCGATATTCGCATCTCCGCCAAGCCAGGGCTCCAGCATGGCGGCGATGTCGCGCAAGGGGATGGCGCGGGCTGTCTCGACGCCCGGAGTCTTCAGAATCGCCCGCGTCGCCTCTATGACTCTGGCGTCAAGTTCGGCCAGAGATTCGTTTTTCAGCGGCGCGACTTGCACCGTCAGGGTTCCGCTCAACCCCTGGCTCCATTGATTGGCCATTGTCGCGACCAGCAAGCCGGCCGCAAGCGTCAGGGTGGCTAGATAAACCATTAAAGCCACGATCCAGGGCAGTATGCGCACCGCTGGGTTGTCGGAGAGGGGAAGGTCGCTGCGTCGGGCCATTATGCTGATCGCATCGCGTCAGGCGTCCACAGACGCGGGTTTTGGCGCATTGGGCATTTTGTATTTGACGGTTCCGTCGACCAGATGCAGTTGCGGATGCTGAAACCGTCCGACAAGTGATTCGTTATGAGTGGCGATAACGACCGTCGTACCCATTCGGTTCAGCTCTTCAAACAAATAAAGTAACCGCATGGCGATGGCGTCATCTACGTTTCCCGTCGGCTCATCCGCCAGTAAAAGGCGGGGCCGGGCGATCACTGCGCGGGCGATGGCGACCCGTTGTTGCTGTCCGCCGGACAGGGTGGGGGGGAGCGCTTTCATGTGATCCGCCAGTCCGACCCAGGTCAATAATTCGGTGACATGCTTCTCCACGACGGCTTCCGCCGCACCGGATACGCGGAGCGGCAAAGCGACATTGTCGAAGACGTCCAAATGGTCAAGAAGGCGGAAATTCTGGAAGACAACCCCGATATTCCGCCGAATTCCGGGTCTCTCCCGTCGCGTGATCGTTGTGACGTTCTTGCCGAACAGGGTGACGATTCCGCGGTTTGGTTGCGTCGCCAGATACATCAGGCGCAGAAGCGAAGATTTGCCCGCGCCGCTAACCCCGGTCAGAAAATTAAAGGATGCTTCCGGCAGGGCGAAGCTGACGTCGCGCAGCACTTCCGGCCCGGCTCCATAGCGGATGCCGACGTTTTCAAACTGAACTACACTGCTATCTGACGTCGCCACATGAATTCCGCGTTTGCATCTTGCCGTCGGGATGGAAAGTGCCTTAATCTGAGGTGGCTCACATTTACATGGAAGGCGTCGTCGCGTAAAGCTGACAACCTTGCATTATGAGGACGACTTCCCTTATAAACGACGAAAATCGATAGGCGCGCTGGCCCGAATGCTCATCTCCTGTCCCAATTGCTCTGCGCGTTTCAAGATAAAAGCTGAACTTCTTGGCGAGCAAGGGCGTAATGTTAAATGCGCCAAATGCGCGCAGCGCTGGTTTGCGACTCCAGACACGCTTATTCCAGACGAACCGGCGCCCGTCGCGGCGCCTGCGCCGGCTCGCCCTGCGCCTAAACCGGCGGCGC
>JAESSL010000393.1 GCA_016764135.1 Alphaproteobacteria bacterium | reverse complement strand
GTTCGTTTTAGCGGGCTCCGCCTTCATCGTCTCAATTCCAATGGTCGCCGCCGAAGCCGCGCTGGGCCAGCTGCAATGGCCAACGCCGACCGGCTGGATGATTGCGATTACGGTCACGCTGTTGCCGTCCATGATGGCGCAGATGTTTTTCATTCGCAGCGTCGCCCTGATCGGCCCCGCGCGCGCCGGGGTGTTCATCAATCTGGTGCCGCTCTTCGCCGCGATACTGGCGGTCACCTTTCTAGATGAATCCTTCGTCACCTACCACGCCGTCGCGCTGACGCTGGTGTTGGGCGGGATTGGACTATCGGAACGCGCCAAGCCGAAGGCCTGAAACGGCAACTTAGAAAAAAACAGAAATGTTTTTGGCCAGCATGACGTTTTGGTCGAGATAAATTTCCCGCCGGACCAGCCGCCAGTCCTTCGCCTCGCGGCGCAAGGTATCGTTTCGCTTGCCGATAAAGACATCCTGCTCGGTCTCCAACCGGTTGCGGTAAACCAGAAACCGGCATCGCGTCGTCACCAGCTGCGGCGCTGCGGCGTCGGGCTCCACACTCATGATTTGCAGATTGCTGATCATATGCGTCGTGCGCGAGGGCGGTTGCTCGGCCCAATGCACGCCGGTCGCCAGTTGCGCGACGCGCTGGCGCAGGGTTTCAATCCCTTCGTCCATCCAGTTGGCGTCCAGCCCTTCAGCGGTGAATTCCCGATCAAAATCGTCCATGGCGACATTGCGGGCCATGGGCATCCAGTAGCGGATATCGTCGCTCAACAACGCCAGCCAATCGTCGAATTTTCGGGCGTCCAGCAAGTCGGCCTCGCGGACGAAAAATTCACTCACCGAATCCTTCAGCAACAACCGCTGTAATTCCGCTTGCATACCCATGGTCATCTCAATGCTCATCTCAACGGTCATCGCTGCGCCCCGGCATCATGTCCGCCCATGAATCGCCCTTCATAAACTGCGCCCATCGGCGATAATATATGCGGGCGTTGCCCTCGGAGTAGTGCCCGCTTTGCACCGCGCCGCGCAGACCCTCGACGGGCTGCTCCTTGCCCAGACCAAGTTGATAGTTGAAGCCATATCGCCGTGCGATGGCGCCCTCGCTGGCCGTCGTCACCGATGTCCAGTTCTCTATATCGTCGGCCTCCGTCATCCCGCCGGGACCGGAGTACCGCAGATAATATTGCCGGAGCATATTTTTTACGGATTGGGGCGCATCCGCATCCACCAGATACATCCGCCACAACTCGACTTCGGTCGCGCTGACAGGATGGGCGAACAACAAGCTTCGCGGCTGATCCGCATGAAACGACATGTTGGGAAAGATCGTCCCCACCACGATGCCGACGCGCAAACGGTCCCCAAGATTGCGCACCCGCGCCGCATGAATATCCCGAAAATAATCATCAATTTCCGGATCGCCATACAAACCGGGCTCAAACGGGCGCTCTTCATAGGATGGCGGAAACCCGAGCCCGCCATGACCCAGCCCGTCAAACCCGATGGCATAACGGAGCGGCAAGGCCTCGCGCCGTCCCTTCCCTTTGGTCATGCCGATTTCCGCAAGGTTGGCGGAGATGTGGCTGACTTCGTGATACAGATCGCCTGCGAAATTTTCCGACACGGTTTTCCAGTTGCAGCGCACCCGCCATTTCTGTACGCCGCCCAGAATCTCGCTCCCGCCCGGCGTCCCGTCCCGATGGTCCAGCGCCGTATCGAGATAGAGCTTCATATCACCCAGATAATCTTCAAACGCCGGCGCGTCCGGGTCCCAGCTCGCCCAGATGGACCCTTTGTAGTTCACGACGTTCGGGCAGCGCGGCAATCCCCATTTCTCCCGGTCGAGCTGGCCGGAATACCCCTCTTCGAACCGCGGAACGCCAACCAGCGCACCCGGACTATCGACGCGCTCGCGATTGGTCGAAAAACTCCAGCCATGATAGGGGCACGTGAACACCGGCGCATTACCTTGATCGTAACGACAGACTTTCATGCCGCGATGAGGGCAGCTGTTCAGCAACACCAGAATTTCTCCCTGACGATTGCGCGTCAGAATGACGGAATCCTTGCCCATGCGCGAAACAAAGTAATCGTCCGGGTTCGGCACCAGTCCTTCATGGCCGACCAAAAGCCAGGCGCGGGCGAAGACGCGGTCCAGTTCGCGGTCAAACAGGTCGCGATTGACGAACAACTCGCGGCTGATAACCCCATTTTCCGTATCGACCAACCCGTCAATATCGAACTCGTTTTCCATGAACCGTCCCTGTTTCTGTTTCGCCTTGAGCCGCATACGCCGGAGGCTACGCGCCTGTTTTATCGAAGCTCGGCATACTTTGAGCTGTGTTAGAAAGAGAATATGAAAAATTAAATACAACCACGATCGCTCGAAAAATGAGGACAAACCGATTCGCGAGCGCTAGGCTAGGTTTTTCTGACGTAAACTGGAAGCTGTAAACCAGAAGTATACATGATGGAAAACTCGGATACGCCCGCAAAGGAGTTCGGTAGCCGGAATCTCGATTACGAGAAGGATTCCATGCATATCCTGCCACTCCACATCATTCCGCTGGAAACGCCGGGATTACGACAAGCGCGAATGATGAAGAACGTCGCGCTGGAAAGCGCAATTGAAGTTTTTCGAGGCGATGAGACCGGAAGCGGACAGGTCGATCCGTCCCGACTGGGCCGGATGTTCGATTGGCCTGCCGGAGGCAAGCATCCCGACGCCATCCTGATCGCCAAACTCAGCCTGATGCAAAGTTTCGATATCTACACCCTGCGCATGCAGCTTCGCCAATTGGGCGTCAACATCGAAAACAGCGAAGATCTGAAGCTCTCTTCCGCAAAAACAGCTAAATTAAAAAAGCACATGAAATTATTCATGCAGCCGTTGATGGATATGATTTCCGACGAGACTGGCCAGAATTCCAAGAGTATCGGTGAGACGACAGCCGAAATCAGGCAGTCCGGCAATCAGGAATCTCTCGGAAATCTCAAATCTCTGTCCAAAAAACTGCAGATTATTTTGGAACAGCTCCCCGTTTTTCTGGGATCATACGGCGATGTTTTCCTGTCATTGGCGTATTTCAAGGACGCCTTTGAGAATCTGGTTCCAAAAGTCCAAAAGTTTAATCAGCATGTAAAGAGTCTTCAAAATACCGATGGGCTCCAGAATGACGCCTATTTCAAGGAAGCCTCGACGGCGACATGCGAGGAACTACAGGAGGTCATTGCGATCATTGGCAAACGGTTTGCAGCCTTTGACGAACAGACCAAAGATATGTGGAACGATCTTACCGCGAGTTCGTTTCAAGACGTAAAAACCCTGATCGAAAGCAATCACGGCATTCTGGGCGGCGTTCTGTGTGGTCTTTCCGTCAAATTGGCGGCATGGGAAGACAATATGGAGGCGAGCGACAATAGCCCGCGCCGACAGGCGGATTTTATCTTGTCGGATATGAAACCGGGCGTCGATACAATCAAAATAATAGCACGTTCAGCGCAGTCTCATTTCGCCATTTAATCGAAAGTAACTCGTGTCCCGTATACTGTGACGTAATATTTTGCAGCGCAAAGTTTGTAATTTTAAAAGACCTGTTTTGCATGAGTCCTTGTATTTTAACGCGAATTCCATAAGTATTTTAACCCAATAGCCGCCGCTACCTTTTGGTGTATTTCCGTGGATAGATCACAACTCAGGAATATGATTGAGTCCGGGCGCGCCATCGCGCTCGATTGTTATGCTATCGGAAAATCCATTGAGGCGGATGAGCCCATCGGGAAATTGTTCAGTACCGATATTATGAACAAATCAATTCTGATGAAGCGATATGAACCGGCGTTATCGACCGCGCGACAAGATATTCTGATCAACACCGTCGTCTATTTTCCATACGATTTTGACAATCCCTATGATGGCGGTGAATCCATAGATTTTAACGGGTTTGGATTCCCCGGCCTTTTGCTCGACAAAATCTCCCTAGGCTCGCCAACGCCAGAGTTGACCAAGCTGGTGGACCGCGACGTTGAAATGCTGAACCTGATCGACTCGATGCACAGCCTCGACCCTTTCATGTTCAAAAGCAAAGCCGAGCAGCAGGACAAAGACGATGAAATTCATCCGGCATATTTCGACATCTCTGAAGCGGAGTGGGATAAAATCCGCCTGCCCATTCGGGACAAAATTTCCAAACTGGTGACGAAAGCCCTGGGCGGCTCCACGGGCACATCTGACAATCTGGCGCGCGAACAATATGTCGAACGGTTTTTGATGAAAATCTGGCAGGCGAAGGATATCGAAGGCATCGAACCATTCGTGAAGGCCATGCAAATTGAACCCGAGCGCGCCCCGGATGTCTTTTTTGCATGGAAAGCTGTTTGTTATTATCAAGTTCGATTTACCGAACTAATCGAAGATTTAAGAACATTTTTCCAATGGGTCGGGAGCAATGAACTCTGTTTTCCCTTGGACACATTGGGCATGTCAGACGATGAAAAGGATAATATCCTCGACAGGCGGGAGCGATTGCGTAAAAAAATTCGTGAGTCGCATCTCAAAGCGAACCGGGTCATTAACGAGTATGAGAACAGCTACAATCAGTTTATTGTCGAAGATAAACCCCAGGCCTTTATGGCCTTCCTGGAAAACTCCGCGAATTCCTATCTGAATCTGGCCGCGCATGTTTCCTCCGCCACCCACAGCATAAATTTGTGGAAATGGTACATGTCGCAGTTTGGCGGACAACTCCGCCGCGCGCAATTTGTCGAACTCTTCGATGGCCTGACCATGCTGAACGGCGTTAAACGAACAGACGAAGTCTCCACCACCAGCGAGTTCCTAGTTAGCTAACGTTTACGCGTCATTGCGCCAGGATTGTCGTATTCCTCGCCAACGCCTCGTTTTCTTGACGATCTAAAAATTTTAGGTTATTATTCCTTTTACGCATCGTCACGAATTCAAATCGTCAGACGCCGCCTGAAATGTTAATCAATGCTAACGAATGATAATAATTTTGCGCTTTTTCCGGCGCCAAACGACCGCAAAATTTTAACACATGCGCGACAACACAAGACCAAGGGACCGCCGCCACAATGATTGATCTTTACACATGGCCAACGCCCAATGGGCAAAAAATACAAATTATGCTGGAGGAAACCGAGCTCGCCTATTCGGTGAATCCGGTGAACATCACGGAAGGCGCTCAATTCGACGCAGATTTTCTGGCGATGAGCCCAAACAACAAAATTCCCGCCATCGTCGATGACGAAGGCCCGACAATCGAGCCCTATACGGTGTTTGAAAGCGGCGCGATCCTGCTTTATCTGGCGGACAAAACAAATAAGCTTATCCCACCGGACACTGCCGGGCGCTACGAAGCTATTCAGTGGCTCATGTTTCAGCTCTCCAGCCTCGGTCCCATGCTGGGACAGGCGCAGTATTTCCATCAACACGCCCCCGACCAAAGCGCCAGCGCCCTCGAACGTTACACCAAGGAGGGGTACCGGTTGCTGGATGTCCTGGAGCGGCGCCTCGACCACATGGAATTTCTGGCGGGCGATTACTCCATTGCCGACATCGCCTGTTTTCCCTGGGTGCGTCAGCATGACATGGCGGGTTTGCACCTGAAAAATCATCCCCGGGTCGATGAGTGGCGTGGCAACATTGAAGATCGGCCCGCCGTCGAGCGCGGGTTAGCGGTATTGGAAGATGAATACGTTAATTTCGCTGAGTCAGAAACGGCCCTGAAAAACTTGTTCGGCGCACCTCAATATCTGCGCCAACGATCCTAGGTCAGTAACGACGATTGGTGAAACGCTTCCGCTGAATTTGACATGCATCACGTCGCATTCCTTCCCTGAACGGTAAAGTTCACACCATCGTCATCTTACGAACAAGAACGCTTTAACGTCACAATCAGACTAGGTTTCGGACATGGAAAAGAAGACGCAGATAAACGTTTGGTACTTCCTCGTCGCTATATGGGCGATCGTTCTGTTGCAAAACTGGTGGAGCGATAATCAAGCGGTTGAAACGATCCCCTATAGCGAATTTCAAGATTTATTACGCAACAATCTGATTGCCGAAATTGGAATCGCCGACCGATATATTCGCGGCACCCTGAAGTCCCCCACGCTTGAGGGCGCCAGCCGCATATATACCTTGCGAGTCGAACCGGACCTCGCCCGAGATCTTGAAAAATACAACATTACGTTTACGGGAATCGTCGAGAGTAAGTTCATCGCAACCTTGCTCTCTTGGGTCGTTCCCATCGGTGTTTTCTTTTTCCTCTGGATGTTCGTCATTCGCCGTTTCGCCGAGAAGCAAGGCATGGGCGGGTTCATGTCCGTCGGCAAAAGCAAGGCCAAGGTCTACATGGAGAAAGACACGGAAGTGACGTTCGACGACGTCGCGGGCGTGGACGAAGCCAAAGCTGAATTGCAGGAAGTCGTCCAGTTCCTCACCAACGCGGATTCCTACGGGCGATTGGGCGCGCGCATTCCCAAAGGCGTGTTGCTGGTCGGGCCGCCGGGCACCGGGAAAACGCTTTTGGCGCGCGCTGTCGCGGGTCAGGCGGGCGTTCCGTTCTTTTCCATTAACGGTTCTGAATTTGTCGAAATGTTTGTTGGCGTCGGCGCCGCACGGGTTCGTGATTTGTTCGAGCAGGCCCGCAAGACTGCTCCCTGCATCGTCTTTATTGACGAATTGGACGCTTTGGGCCGCGCGCGGGGGATAAACCCTCAAGGGGGCGGCGGCTCGGATGAAAAGGAACAGACGCTCAACCAACTTCTCAGCGAGATGGACGGGTTTGATCCCTCCGAGGGCGTGGTATTGCTGGCCGCGACCAATCGGCCTGAAATTCTGGACCCCGCGTTGTTGCGCGCCGGTCGATTTGATCGTCAAATTCTGGTTGATCGTCCCGACAGAAAAGGTCGCGAAGCGATATTGCGTGTCCATATGAAAAAAGTAAAAATCGGCGCCGATACGCCGCCCGATCAAATTGCCGCGTTGACGCCCGGCTTTACCGGCGCTGATCTCGCCAATATCGTCAACGAAGCCGCCATCCTCGCCACGCGGCGAAACGGCGATTCCGTAACAATGGAAGACTTTACCCGAGCCATTGAGCGCATTGTCGCCGGGCTCGAGAAGAAAAGCCGCCTCATTATTCCCCACGAACGGGAAATTGTCGCCTATCATGAATTGGGGCACGCCTTTGTCGCCAGGGCCCTTCCCGGCACTGACGTCGTCCACAAAGTATCCATTATTCCCCACGGCATCGGCGCGCTGGGCTATACGATCCAGCGTCCGACCGAAGATCGATACCTGATGACGGCGGCGGAATTAAAAAACAAGATGGCGGTCCTGATGGGCGGACGCGCGGCCGAAGTCCTCGTCTTTGACGAGCTTTCCACGGGTGCGGCGGACGATCTGGACAAGGCTACGGATATCGCCCGAAACATGGTCACCCGGTACGGCATGGATGAAACACTGGGCCAGGTCACCTATGCGGAACAGCAATCGGCGTTTTTAGGCAACATACAAATGCCGACCGGGAGTAATCGACAATACAGCGATGACACCGCCCGCAAAATCGACCACGCCATTCGGGGCCTTATCAACGACGCATTCGACCGGGCCGCAGCCGTCCTGAATCAACATCGCGATGCGCTCGATTCAACCGCTTTGCTTCTACTCGAAAAAGAAACGCTTTCCGGCGAGGAACTACCCGTGCTGAAGAGTCCCGAAGGACCGCAGGACAAACCGTAATCTGACCCAGATCAATGTACTTTCCGGGCGTCGCGCGCATGGTGACGCTGGTCACATGACCCGTCGATAACAACCATCGTTAACGACAAGCGGCGACACGGAGGGCGCGTGATGACGGGACGCAAAGTTGCGTGGATTGTTGGATTTATTCTAGCGCTGAGCAGCGTCACGCCGACGGCGAGCGCCCAGGAAAGCGGTTCGTGGCGATTTGATATTCGCGAGGAGGCGTTAGAGACGCATCACTGTAAAATTGACTATTTCAGTCATGTCGTTGAACGCATAATTAACGGTAAATCCGTCGTTATGGCGAAGGTGCATTGCGGGGATTCGCGTGCGTTTGACGCCATTAGAAACGGCGAAGATGAATTTTTCACCTTCACAAAATGCAGGGAACGGGATGAACGAGTTTGCTAGACGATACGCCGCCCCCATGCTGATGGCGGGCGCCTTGATTTTAATGGCCCTTCCCGCAAGCGCCGGATCACAACCGATTGGAAACGCCGAGGACGGCGCCAAACTGGTCGATCAGTGGTGTTCACAATGTCATCTGACCAAGGGCGCGACAGTTACGACAGACACAGCGCCCGCATTCATCAATCTGATGAATGATCCGGCCTATACGGATGCGCGGTTACAAGCGTGGCTCACAAATCCACATCCGCCCATGCCTAAAATCGGTCTGACCCGTCAGATGATCCGCGACGTCATCGCCCATCTCTCGACCCTGCGACGAACGACGCCTCGATAATGCCCCGCGCAATCCGCAAGGTCGCATCCCGCGGGCCGGACGCATCGACGGCGGACCAACGAACAGGGCCCAGATCATAGGTTAATTGCTGTTTCACAATGGCGCCATCCGCGTCGGACGCATCGCCGCAGCGACCCGCCACCCGGCCCTGCAGAACATCCTGCGGCGCCGACAACCATATGCCCTGAAACGGCGCGTCAGCGTTCCGAGCGACGGCCTCTATCACATCGCGTTCTGCGGGTTCCGCATACACCGCATCGACGACCACACAGCAGCCACTGTCCAGCAGGAGGGACGCAATATCCGCAATCTGACTATAGACCTGCGCGGTTACGGCGCGCTCATAGGCGCGCTTCGGCAAGCGTGCTTCGGGTGCGAGACCAAAGATACGTTTCCGGATGACGTCGCTGCGCAACACAACCGCCCCCGGCGACGGCCCTCGCAATGGCGCCAACCCCACCGCCACAGTGGATTTCCCCGCTCCGGACAAACCGCCAATTGCGATCAACTCCGGCGTGACCGGCGCCAGAAAACGCGACGCCAATTCCTGGTACGCCCACGCCTCGCGCTGCAGGTCACGGGCTGTAGCCGCGTCTGTCTGCGCCCTTGCGGCGGCCAGCGTCGT
>JAESSL010000392.1 GCA_016764135.1 Alphaproteobacteria bacterium | reverse complement strand
GCGCAACGGGCCGGTGTGTCGCCGCGTTCGGCGATTTCGATACGACGACATTACAGTCCCGTTTCGCCCTCGTCCCCTGGGATAAACAACCAAGTTTTGATACTTGGAAGGCGCAAATCGACAACACCCGCCGAGACGGTTATGGAATCGACCTTGGTGAATTTATTAGCGGCGTAACAATTATCGCCGCACCGTTTTTTAATTCCAGTGGAGCAGTCACTCGAAGCCTGGTCGCGCTGGGTACTTCAGAAAAGATGGAAATGACCGGCATTACCAGTATCGCGCACAAAATGTTAAAGATGCGCGACAGCGTTTCTGATTATCTGATGAGCAACTAGCGCACGTTCCTGGTTCATTTCCAGTAAGCATCGCCAACAAAAAAACAGTGAATTAAGCGCCAACATAGCCGCTGAAATTAGCCACGAGAATTCACGTGAGACGTCATCATCAAAATATTGTTTGTCGAATACGAAACAGCTAAGGATGATCCGGCGCTCGCGTTGTCTAGTCGTTGAATTTTTATTCGACAGGCTTTTAAGAAACTAACTTACGCAATGAGTACACGAACCATTCCTTGCACATTGGAGCAAAGATGTCCGACCCAACAACACAGCCTGAAACTTCAATTGTTCTGCCCGACTTGCTTGGGGTATGCGCTTCCTCGCTGGAAATAGTAGAATCCTATGTCGAGTCCGCCCGCGCCCGCGTCTCCGACCTGGTCTCAGTGGACGCCAAAATTAGTGGCTCGCGTCTGAACGAAGAGCAATTTGCAGCGCATGGCTTATCCTGGATTATGACATATGCGACCGGATTGCGAGAGTTGCTGCGTTGGGCCGAACGTCTCGATCAAGTCGGAAAATTCAATGAGCTCGAAGCGTTAATTCTACAAGCCGCGTTCGGTGAATACATAAACCAACTCAGATCAGGCATCGCGATTAGTCAGGGTGAAATTGTGCGTCCCGGAGACCTGGGCATGCGCGATACGGAAATCGCGCCGCTTTCCGCTGGAGCTTCAGGCAAGCTAATGAGCAACGGCAACACCAACCAGGTCCGGATGAGGATCGCCACCTTGATTGAGGATGGTGATTTTGGAAACCCTGCCTATGGCGACGAAACTCTTGAGATGATCGCAGAGCAATTTCGCCGTTTCGCCGACGAACAAATCATTCCCTCGGCACATGAATGGCACCGCAAAGACCAATTAATTCCGATGGAGATCATCGACCAGATGTCCCAAATGGGCGTGTTCGGTCTCACGGTTCCCGAAGAGTATGGTGGTCATGGACTTGGGAAAGTCTCGATGTGCGTCGTCACTGAAGAGCTTTCGCGCGGCTATATCGGCGTCGGCTCGCTCGGCACGCGGCCGGAAATCGCCTGCGAACTGATCCGCCTCGGCGGCACAGAAGATCAAAAAAAATATTGGCTGCCAAAGCTTGCATCGGGCGAAATATTACCAACCGCCGTCTTTACCGAACCCGGAACCGGATCTGATCTTGGAAGTTTGAAAGCAAGGGCGGAGCGCGATGGCGACGTATACCGCATCCGAGGGAACAAAACCTGGATCACCCACGCTGCTCGTACGGATGTCATGACCCTGCTGGTGCGAACCAATCCGGACGAGCCCGGATATAAAGGGCTCTCCATGTTCATCGCGCCGAAGCCGCGTGGCGATGATGACAATCCCTTCCCCGCCCAAGGCATGTCTGGCGGGGAAATTGGTGTACTCGGCTATCGCGGTATGAAGGAATATGAAATCGCTTTTGACGGGTTCGAAGTCGAGGCGAAACATTTGTTGGGCGAGCAAGAAGGCGAAGGTTTCAAACAACTCATGGCGACCTTTGAATCCGCGCGCATTCAGACCGCCGCGCGATCCGTCGGCGTCGCGCAACGCGCTATGGAGCTGGCCCGCGAATACGCCGTTGAGCGCCAACAGTTCAAGCGGTCAATATACAAGTTTCCCCGCGTTGCAGGAAAAATTGCCTGGATGGCCGTTGAAACAATGATTGCGCGACAATTGAGTTATTTCGCCGCGCGCGAGAAGGATTCCGACCGTCGTTGCGATATTGAGGCGGGTATGGCGAAACTACTCGCCGCACGCGTCGCCTGGTCAAATGCTGACAATGCTGTGCAAGTTCATGGCGGCAACGGTTACGCCGAGGAATTTGAGATCAGCCGAGTGCTCTGCGACGCCCGCATCCTGAACATTTTTGAGGGCGCAGCGGAAATACAGGCGCATGTTATTGCCCGAGGTCTGCTCGAGCGCCGGAACTAGGGCGCCTTCGCATCAATTCTCAGCCATAAATGCTCTTCGTCTTACCGCTCGTTTGCCCAATATAGACGACTTCGACTTGGAGCGGATCAGCGTTTCCAGATGGCACTTTCGAAAAATGCGCGATTGCGTAAACACCACGCAGTTTCGAATTCGGTATTTCGTTCCGTTGCGCCCATGAATACCAGTCCGAGGATACGTAATCCGACACCGTTTACCTCCCCAAAACCAGAGCTTGCGGTGCGGCCCCGTAAGTTGATTTCAATCCTGATCCTGATGATCGGGGAGTTTGTAAACCGTACTGAGTCGGTTCCTATGGCCTTTAGACGGGAATTCCTGGACATACGCCACAGGCTTCCCCGACCATAAAAGGTCAAGGACTGCGGCGCTGCTACGGTCAGCACCAACCACTCAATACAGAGGTTACAAAGCCCCAGAGCCGTGCGTACCGGCTCCGCCCCCACCTTTACTTCTTCTTTCCTCGAAGCGCAAAGGTCTTATCGCCAACGAGCGTCAACGACATTTTCCATTTCGGGCGGAATATACTATTTATTCCCAAGGGGGAATCGACTTGTCAGGGGCCGACCACGCCTATGGGGGGTGTAGGGCGATGGCGTTCGGTCGTTAGACCCAAACCCCAATTTGGGCCCATGGACATCGCCGGCATGGGGTAAAGCGGAAGTGAAATCCAAATGGCAGATAATCCGAGTCTGGCCAGGAGCGGCCCTGGGCCCGATCTCCGCCGAACAGCCGCGCTTGCCCCCTTGCTGTCATCCAATATTGCACCCGCTACGGCATAGGGCGCCCTAAAGCGGGCGGCCTAGTAGCTGGTCCTATCATCGAATGCAGCAGAAAGGTGCGAGGCTCGCTCGCGTAGATCACTATTCCCTTTTGCTAGGGCGTTGATCCTTTGCCTAACGCTCTCAAAGTCCATGAAGGGTGCAATGTTTGTCTTAGTCAAAGTCTGCACCGCGCCTCGGTCGCTACTAAGAGTAGTGCCGGTCAGGCGCTCAAGCGTCTCAACGAGACCTAGATCTAAAACGACGTTCGCCTCTACAAGCTTACGTGGCCCTTGTTCATCTCCCCCTTGTTGCCAAGCGAAAAGTAGGCTGATCGGGTCAGGGCAACGAAGCACGTCGCTTGCGGACATCGCCTGGAAGCGACCGAGCATAAGTTCGGTGATATAATCCAACTCGACGTCTGTAAATAGCCATTCGGTTTCTAAACTACGCCTTTCGCCAAAGCGGCCATGTGCGAAAGTCTCGTTTCGGAACAGCGATGTCAGCCAACCTATGGCCGCACCTTTATAAAACATTGCCGTGATCACGGCATCACGGCGGGGCGCATCAAGGCTGGAAAAGAGCAACGGTATCAGCTGCTCCGCTCCGCCCCACAAAGAACTGACCCGGTTCGGATCAAATGACTGGCGTTCGTACGGCTTGTCCATCATCTGCGAGAACGCGATCAGCAGGTTCTCGCATTGCTCAGGTGCCAATACTTCGTATACACCACCTTTGATACGCTCTAGCATGAGGCTGGCTTTGGTCAGCGACCCCGCCACATGTTCGTTGTGAAGATGCAGCAACACCGTCGCCGCTTGTTCAGCACTGCCCTCAGCAGCCGCCCACATTGATGTAAAGTTGTCTTGGGTAAGTGCGTGCGATGGGCCATTCAGAGCGAAATAAAGGCGATAGTGATCGGGGCTAGCGAGACGCCTTTTCCGGATGGACTCGTCTCGGTCATGATCGCTTACACTCTCGAATATTTTAAAGCTTTTTCCGGCGTCGGAATAGTCTACTTCGATACCTGGGAGCGGATCTGCAAAGTTGTATCGATATGTAACATCATCAACGGAATCTCCCGCTAACGCTTCAAGAAGTTTGGAGAGTTCCTGCACTTTTTCTGCTTCATCGATGCGCGCTGTTCCTAGCGAAATTCCAGCAGCGGTGGTGCAGTATTCCTCAATCCAGCGATAAAGTGCCAAGTTACCTTCCTTGACAAGCTGGAGCCATACAAGGTCGATGAGATCGGCCTTCGCCTCGCGTAGCGGTGGCCAAAAAAACCGTATAGCATCGAGCGCGCGCACCACTGATCTCGGTGTCCGCAGCTGTCGGCCACCCTCATAGTCTATGACGGTCCGCAGTCTCAAAAGGTCGTTGTTATCCTCATCCTGTACTGAAGCTATAAGGCGCAACTCGTCGGCGAACCATTGGCGCAATTGAAACAGTTCCGGCTTAGGAACCATCACGGTCAGCTGAACAATCTTCTCCAGGTATGACTGGCCGTTCTTTACACCGGATGCCTTCTCGATGCTGTGCGCTAGAATATCGCTGTCGTAGCAGAGCAAATAGATCACGTTTGGAAGGTCAGCGACCGAGCGCACGAGTCTCAAGATCTCAATGACCTCCATGGGCTCAAGACGATCCACATCGTCTATGGTAATGACAAACCGGTGCCCAAGGCCTCGGAGCGATTTGACCAGCTTATCCTTAAGTTCAGAGAGCTGAGGTGAGGGTGATTTTTTGTTAGCCCATTCCCCAATTATCTTGCCCAGCTTGCCGATCCATTTGATCGGCCCAACCCCCGTGGCTTCGCCGACGAATTCAATTGCAGACCCCGTCTTACTCAAACCGCTCATAAATTTACGGAGCGCTTTCCTGGCCTCTTCGGCCTTGGCAGCAGATATCGAAGTTTTGTCACCTGCGCTAATAGCTACTTGATCAAGCTGCCGAGAGAGTTCGTGGAAAAGGCTCGTAACGAGCGCATCTCGGTTGCCGATTAACCAAGGCCGGAAATTGATAACGGTTGGCGCCTGGTCCTCGGAGAGCTTTTCTAGCTCATCTTCAATCAGGAACAAAAGGCTGGATTTTCCCGAACCCCAAGCCCCCTCTAACCCGATAACAAAACCATCTTCGGATGCGCGATCCACGAGCGAAGTAGCGATCCGCTTAGCAACATCGCGAAACCCAAGCTTATCCTCGTCACCAGAATTGAGCGCTCGGTCGCCCCTAACCGAATGATTTTGATTCTTCGCCATCTTGTTCTTGTACTCCATGACAGGTGCATCTCAAACAAATGCCTTCTTCTGCGCTCGGCTGCTTCGGGACAATTTGAGACTTCGGTAGCGTCATCTCGAATATCGCCTATGCGAGGAACACCAGAAGTGAATCAACAAAAAACGGAAATAAGCCCCTGAATATAATTACTTAGGCAAGAATTCGGCCCGTGTTACCCCATTTGTTACCCCAGAACGAAAAACGTCTTAGCCGAAAACAGCTAAGACGTTGAAATTATTGGTAGCGGAGGAGGGATTTGAACCCCCGACACGCGGATTATGATTCCGCTGCTCTAACCAACTGAGCTACTCCGCCCCAAGGTCGCTTGGACACCGGTGTGAATACGCACTCCGTTGGCGAGTGTCAACCATTGGAAATGTTGAATTAATCTGTTTTTACATCACGCGGCGCGGGCGATGTCCATTGCCTGGATCCAGCCGCCGCCAAGGACGTGATCTTCGTCGTAAAAAACACAGGCCTGTCCCGGGGAAACGCCGTATTCCGGTGTTTCCAGCTCAATAATCGCCCCATTTCCCGTAGCGTTCGGGATTACATGGGCGCGCACTGGCGCCATATTTGAGCGAAGCTTTACAGCGCATTTTTTTTCGGTCGATGGGACGCCGGACAGCCAGTTCACCTCACCCAGAGGGATGCGGGTCACGGCCAGGGCGTCTCGTGGCCCAACCACGACGCGATGCGCAGTTGCGTCCACGCCAAGCACGTATAACGGATCGACGCTATCCTGCCGACCGCCGATGCCCAACCCTCGTCGTTGACCCACGGTAAAGTTGATGATGCCGTTATGATGGCCTAATACCCGCCCGCCCTGATCGACAATTTCGCCAGGCGTCAACGCCTCGGGGCGTAGCTTTTCAACAATGCGCGCGTAGGACCCATTGGGTACGAAACAAATATCCTGACTATCCGGTTTATCCGCAATCGCCAGCCCAAAACGCGCGGCGTGAGCGCGGGTTTCCGACTTGGGCAAGCCGCCAAGAGGAAAACGAAGAAAGTCTATCTGCGCTTTGGTCGTCGTGAACAGAAAGTAACTTTGATCGCGCGTATCATCGACAGCACGGTGCAACTCCGGCCCGCGGGGCCCAACCACCCGGCGCACATAATGCCCCGTCGCCATCGCAACGGCGCCGAGGTCTTTAGCCGTCGAGAGGAGGTCGCGAAATTTTACCGTTTGATTGCATCTGATGCAGGGAATAGGCGTTTCGCCCCGTACATAGGAATCGGCAAAGTCGTCGATCACGCTTTGCTGGAACGCTGTTTCGTAATCCAGAACGTAATGTGGAATATCCAGCCGCGCGGCGACATCGCGAGCGTCATGAATATCGCGCCCCGCGCAGCATGCGCCTTTTCGCGACACGGCCTCTCCGTGATCGTAGAGCTGTAAGGTCACGCCAACGACGTCGTAGCCCGCCTCCGCCAATAGCGCGGCGGTCACCGAAGAATCAACGCCACCCGACATTGCGACCACGACCCTTGTGTCTGCGATAGCTCTGTCCGGATCTATTCTTTCAAGTTCTGGTAACGCCATAACTCAACCTGCAACGCCACATTCATAAAACACGGCGTCTCATCCGAAGAACATCAAACCTAAGGGGCGAAAAACATCAAATATAAAGGGCGCAAACCATCAAACGTGGAAAGATTCGCCACACCCGCAACGACCTTTTTCATTCGGGTTTTTAAACACAAACCCGGATTGCAGCTTGTCTTCCTGATAGTCCATTTCCGAACCGATCAAAAACATCGTCGCCGCCGGATCAATCAGAATGCGCACGCCTTTATCTTCAACGACTTCCTCGAAGGGCAGATCTTTTTCCGCGTATTCAACAAAGTAGCTCATCCCGGTGCACCCACGCGCCTTGACGCCAACCCGAAGCCCGACAATCGGGGTCTCCGCCTTGCTCATCAACACCTTGACCCGCGCGGCGGCGGCGTCGGTAAGAGTTATTGCTTGTGGTCTTTCCATCATTACGCTCCTTAACGGCATCGCTTCAACTTACGGTAATCACAAAAATTTGCGATTAAAACATATCTAGTTCAACTCTCGCCACTTCTGACATTTTTGACTGATCCCACGGGGGATCCCATACTAGGTCTACCGTGACTTCGCCAACGCCTTCGAGCTCAGCGACAGCGTCCGCCACCTGCCCCGGCAAGATACCCGCAACAGGGCATGTGGGCGCGGTCAATGTCATTTTAATATCGACGGTCCCGGCCTCGTCAATCGTAAAATCATAAATTAGGCCGAGTTCATAAATATTCACCGGAATTTCCGGATCAAAAACCGTCCGCATCGCCGTTATCAAGTCCTCGCGACTGGATATCACCACGGCAGGGTCCTTCGGCGCGCCCGCATTGGCGACGAGATCCTCTTCATCCGGTGGACCGGGCATAAAAGACTGAAAACCAGGGTTGTATGGATACATGTTTTAATCAGCTCCTCATTCAGCGTGACATCACGCCTCTGACGAAGCTTCCTCCTTGCCTTCCATTGCAGCCTTCAGCGTGTGCCACGCCAGGGTCGCACATTTAACGCGCACCGGAAATTCACGCACGCCGGATAACACGCCAATGCGATCCGCATCTTCGCCAAATTCAGTCACATCAACATCTTCGCCTTCGCCCGTGCACATATGATGAACATGGTCAAACATGTGGTTGGCGCCATCAATTGTCT
The DNA here is from genome assembly GCA_016764135.1 of Alphaproteobacteria bacterium. Lineage (GTDB taxonomy): Bacteria > Pseudomonadota > Alphaproteobacteria > UBA8366 > JABJJH01. Next base: position 7,256 of record JAESSL010000392.1, on the reverse strand, counting down.
TTCCGCGCACCAGCTCCGTCATCATGGATGCGGACGCCATCGAGATAGCGCACCCCTTCCCGACAAAAGAAACGTCCTGAATGATATCGTCGTCACCGACTTTGACGTAAACGACAAGCTGGTCGCCGCACAGTGGATTGCTGCCATGCGCCTGACTCGTCGCGTCTTCAACGTCGCGAAAATTCCGGGGATTTTTCCCGTGGTCGAGAATTACTTCCTGATAAAGCTCACGCAATTCATCAAGCATCAGCCAAAAAACTCCCGTGCTGTCTCGAGGGCCTCTGCAAGCGCGTCGGCCTCCGCTCGTGTATTATACAAACCAAACGAGGCCCGCGTGGTGCCGACAACGCCAAAACGATCCATCACCAATTGCGCGCAGTGATGCCCTGCCCGGCACGCGACGCCAGCGCGATCAATGATACTACTTATGTCATGTGGGTGAATATCGCCCAGAGTAAAGGAGATAACCGCCGCTTTGACCGGCGCGGTCCCCAATATCTTCAATCCTTCGACGGCGGATAAGCGTTGCGTTGCATAGGTCAGCAAATCCTGTTCATGAGCGCGAATTCGGTCCATCCCGATTTCCGTCACGTAATCCACCGCAGCGCCCAGCCCGATCGCCTGCGCAATCATTGGGGTTCCCGCCTCAAATTTGTTGGGAAGCGCCGCCCAGGTTGATTTTTCCAAGGTCACCTGCGCAATCATTTCGCCGCCGCCCATAAAGGGTGGCATGGCGTCCAACAAGGTTTCCTTACCATACAAGACGCCCACGCCCGAAGGACCGTATAATTTGTGGCCCGTAAACACATAAAAATCAGCGTCCAGCGCCTGCACATCCACCGGCATGTGCACCACCGCCTGCGAACCATCCAGCAACACTTTCGCACCAACCGCATGCGCTTTTTCAACAATTTCCGCCGCCGGCGTAACTGTACCCAAAGCATTGGACGTATGGGTGATGGCGACAAGCTTGGTTTTGGACGACAGCATTTTTTCGTATTCCGCCATCATGAACTCGCCGTCATCGGTAATCGGCACGGCTTTCAGCACCAGTCCCATCTGGTCGCGCAGCATTTGCCACGGCACGATATTGGAGTGATGCTCCATCGTCGAAATGATGATCTCATCGCCCGCTTTCAGGGAATCGCGGCCAAAGGTGTTGGCGACCAGATTAATGGATTCCGTGGCGTTCTTCGTAAAGATGATCTCGCGGCTATGCGCGGCATTCAGAAAATCGCGAACCTTTGTACGCGCGCCCTCATAAGCTGTCGTCGTATCCGCCGACAGCGCATAGGCGCCGCGATGCACATTGGCATATTCGTTCTCATACACATAACGCATCGCATCGATAACCTGGCGGGGTTTTTGCGCTGATGCGGCGCTGTCCAAAAAGACAAGCGGTTTGCCATTCATCGGCTTCGACAAAATCGGAAAATCCCGCCGATATCGCTCGACATCGTAAATGTCGGTCGAATCTTTTGTCACCGTCGCACCGTCACTCATCAATTTCATCCTCGTTGCGCATCGCAAATTGCGCCTGCACCATTTCCGACACCGCCTCTCGTACGGCGGCATTCTGGATTTCTCCGACAGCGTCATCGACAAACGCAGCCACCAAAAGGTTTCGCGCGGTCTCCAGGTCAATGCCGCGCGCACGCAGATAAAACAGGGCGTCGGCGTCCAGTTCTCCGACTGTGGCGCCGTGGCTGCATTTTACGTCGTCCGCGTAAATTTCCAGTTCAGGCTTAGAGTCCATTTCAGCGCCAGTCGACAGCAACAGCGCCTTATTCAATTGAAATCCATCGGTTTTCTGGGCGTCCTTACGCACCAGTATCTTGCCCTGGAATACCGCCCTCGACGTCCCATCGAGAACGCCTTTAAAGACCTCGCGCGACTTACAGTCCGGCTTCACATGATCAATAAACGTCGTGTTGTCGATATGCTGTTTTCCGGTCGCCAGATAAGCCCCGCTGATGCGGCATTCAATCTTCTCACCATCCAGGCTCGCATAGACTTCATTGCGCGCCAACAAACCGCCGGACTGAAATACGAACCCGTCATAGACCGCTCTGTCGGACAAATGGATCGCCGTATCGGCGATATGGTAGGCCTCCGCGCCTTCCACCTGAACTTTACAATGGTTCAGGACAGCGCCAGCACCGACCCAGATTTCGGCGGCGCCATTTGAAAAATAGGCGCCATCGCCAACATGGCTTTCCACGATTGTAGCGATACAGTCAGCGCCCGCCGACACCAGCAATCGAGGATAAAAACAGACCGGGTCGGTCCCGGACGATGCGCCAATCGAGACAAGATGCAGCGGCTTATCCAAAACCGCGCCATCATCGATAAAAACGCAAAAGCCATCGTCCAGATACGCCGTATTGAGATCCGCCAGCGGCTTTCCCTCATGAACGGCGAGACGCCCCAGCAGCGGCTCCAGTTTAGCCGGGGACGCGCGCAATACGTCCGCAATACCACTGACATGAACGCCCTTCGGCATCCCGTCCAGACGGGAGAGGTCCGCTCGATACCGGCCATTCACCAGAACGGCGCGATAGGCGTCTAGCTTCGGCAAGCGGTCTTCCGGCACGGAGACGTCCTCAACCGACGAACCAACGGGCTGAAACAGCATGCGCGATAAACGGCGGAGGTTGGTGTATTTCCACGCTTCTGTGCGCGGCGTCGGCAGTCCAGCGTCGCGATAGCGGCGTAATCCATCCTGCCGCAGCGCTGAGAGCCATGTCGGGTCATCCGACCGCGACGCCGGCGCCGAGTCGGCGAAAGGATGCAACTTGGTTACGTTCCGGGTCATGTTTTCGATCTCACTCAGGCCGCTTCTGCGCCGGTTATCGCGCCATAACCTTTTTCTTCCAACTCCAGAGCGAGTTCTTTACCGCCTGAACGAAGAATCCGACCATTGGCCAGAACATGCACGTGATCCGGTTGAATGTAGTCGAGCAACCTTTGGTAATGGGTAATGATCAACATGCTCCGCTCCGGGGTGCGCATGGCGTTGACGCCTTCCGCAACAACTTTCAAAGCATCGATATCCAGCCCTGAATCGGTCTCGTCCAAAACCGCCAGCGTGGGTTCAAGCACCGCCATTTGCAGGATCTCATTGCGCTTCTTTTCACCGCCGGAGAAACCGACATTGAGCGCGCGACGCAACATATCGTCCGTGACGTTCAACATGGCGGCGCGTTCCCGGACATATTTCAGAAACTGCATGGCGTCCAAAGGCTTCTCTTCACGATATTGCCGCACCGCATTTAACGCCGTCTTCAAAAAATTCATGGTGGTGACGCCAGGAATTTCAACGGGATACTGAAACCCCAGAAACAAGCCCGCGCCCGCACGCTCATCCGGCGCCAACGCCAGCAAATCCTGACCATCGTACTGTACAGAGCCCTCGGTGACCTCGTAGCCGTCGCGGCCGGCCAGAACATAGGACAACGTGCTTTTTCCAGACCCGTTTGGTCCCATGATCGCGTGCACTTCGCCCGGCTCAATCACAAGGTCGATCCCTTTCAGGATTTCCTTGCCGCCAACCGACGCGTGCAGATTTTTAACTTCGAGTAACGCCATATGTTTTGTCTTTCCCGACCTTTGCTTCAGCACGCCTTTAGCCGACGCTGCCTTCAAGGCTAATGCCAATAAGTTTTTGCGCTTCAACGGCAAATTCCATCGGCAAGGTTTTCATCACTTCCTTGCAGAACCCGTTCACGATCAACGAAACGGCTTCCTCTTCGGACAGGCCGCGTTGAAGGCAGTAAAAAAGTTGTTCGTCACTGATCTTCGCGGTCGTCGCCTCATGCGCAACGCTCGCCGTCGGATTGGCGCATTCGATATAAGGCACCGTATGGGCGCCACACTGGTCGCCGATGAGCAAACTATCACATTGAGTGTGATTTTGCGCACCCTCCGCACTCGCCAAAATCTTGACCAGACCTCGATATGTCTGATCTGCACGACCCGCCGAAATCCCTTTAGAAACAATGGTTGATCGCGTATTTTTACCAATATGGATCATTTTCGTACCGGTATCGGCCTGTTGCATATTATTGGTGATCGCAACTGAGTAAAACTCACCGATCGACCCATCGCCTTCCAGCACGCAACTCGGATATTTCCACGTAATTGCCGATCCGGTCTCAACTTGAGTCCAAGCAATTTTGGAGTTTCGGCCCCGACACAACCCGCGTTTGGTCACAAAATTATAGATGCCGCCCCGGCCCTCTTCGTCTCCGGGATACCAGTTCTGCACGGTCGAATATTTGATCTCGGCGTCATCCATCGTGATCAGTTCAACGACCGCCGCATGGAGTTGGTGTTCATCGCGTTGCGGCGCGGTGCAGCCTTCCAGATAACTGACATACGAGCCTTCATCCGCAATGATCAGCGTGCGTTCAAATTGTCCTGTATTTTCAGCGTTGATGCGAAAATAAGTCGATAATTCCATCGGGCACCGCACGCCCTTGGGGATGTATACAAACGACCCGTCGGTAAACACGGCGCTGTTCAACGCAGCGTGCTTATTGTCACCGTAGGGCACAATGGACCCCATATATTGACGCACCAGTTCAGGATGAGTCTGGATTGCTTCTGAAATCGGGCAAAAGATAACGCCGACTTCTTCGAGTTTCTTTTTATAGGTCGTCGCCACTGAAACGCTGTCGAAAACGGCGTCTACCGCAACGCCCGCGAGAAGCTCCTGCTCCAACAAGGGGATGCCGAGTTTCTTGTAGGTTTCCAAAAGCTTGGGATCGATCTCATCCAGACTCTTGGGCCTGTCGTCATCGCTTTTTGGCGCGGCGTAATAATAAGAATCCTGATAATCGATAGGATCAAATTTGACCTTCGCCCATTGCGGTTCCGGCATGGTCAGCCAGTGGCGATACGCCGTTAACCGCCATTCCAGAAGCCATTCCGGTTCATTCTTTTTCGCCGAAATAAAACGAACGGTGTCCTCGCTCAATCCCTTGGGCGCGGTCTCCATTTCGATATCGGTGACAAAGCCGTGTTTGTAGCCGTCATTAGCCAGGGTTTGCACCTGCTCCACGGTCTCAGTAGTCGCCGCCATTGTTTGTAATCTCCAAATATTACGTCTTAGGCTTACCGGTAAAGGTGGGTTATTGCGGTCCGGACAAATTCTCAGTGGAATTTTTATCAACGGCCTGCTTGACCGGTTTTGTCGTTGAATTTTTCGGGTCGGGATACTCTGGGAACGCTGTTAATTCGACAAGGTTTACGTCTTCAAGCGCGCGACGAATTGAATGATTCACTTTTTCCCAGCCGCCTTTGATGGGACAGAAAGTTTCAACCTTGCAGTGTTGGTCCGACGCATCCACACACGCCGTCAACGCAACCGGCCCCTCCAGGGTTTCAATGATATCAGCCAGCGTGATCTCATGCGCTGGCCGGGCCAGCGCATAACCGCCATTCACGCCGCGATGAGATTGGACAATGTCGCTTCGCCCCAACACTTTGAGCACTTTAGACACCGTTGGCATTGGCAAGCCCGTGGCTTCGGCGATTTCCGGCGCGGTCATGATCTCATGACGCGTATGCGCCAGCTGTGACATTATCACAACGCCGTAATCGATCATTCTGCTAATCTTGAACATGCGCACTCCCAATCCGTACAAGTTTGGTGCGGATTGGAAAATGTTCTGTTGGGTCCCGGATTTCAAGTCCCAATATCAGTATTTTAGGAAATTTTGTAGTTTTTCGTCAAAATGTCAGACCAGAACGTCTGAATTCCACCGGCGCAGCGCTTTTCGCCGCGCGATCTACGCCGGAGCGGCGCCGTCGAGCCCCATTTGCCAAAATCCAATCTCCAGACGCGTTGCGTCGTGAAAGGTTTTCGACAGGCTGGGCATGCGGCCGGGCCCGCCGCGCATTGTCAACAACCGATCCAGATGTGCGGCGTGCCCCCACGCCACATCCTGATAATCATCCGCTGCATAGGTCTCAATCCACTCGCGATAAGGGTTTCCCTCCATCACCGTGTCAGGGCTCGTCATCAAATATCGAGCCGTTTCCGCATATCCAACAATACAGGGCGCCAAAGCCACCGCGAGGTCCAGCGCATCACCGGCCAGCCCGCGCTCCAGAACATAACGCGTATAGGCCATATTCGCTGGATCCTCAGGCGTCGCGGCCATTTCCGGCTCGCTCACGCCCCATCCGGCGCAAAAGGAGACATGGAGTTGCATTTCGCCGTCAAGAATGGCGGAAACGGTTTTTGCGGACTGGCGTAAATCCTCAAGCGTTTCCGCCTGAAACGCCGCCAACGCATGCGCCCGAGCGAAATTGATCAAAAACAGATAATCCTGTCGCAAATAATACTGAAACGCCGCGCGTGGCAGCGAACCATCGCCAAGGCCTCGTACAAATTCGTGCTGGATATACGCCGTCCAGTCATCGCCACAATGCGCTTTCAGCGTTTCGTATAATTCAAATTCAGGGGCGTTCGCCATTCTTCACCTCGCGCTGATCGCGCCTATTCAAGCAGGATATTTCTAATCTCTGGCGGCAGGCGAACCACAAGACCGTCCAGCGCCTCGGTCATTTCTATCTGACAGCCCAGCCGCGACCAACGGGTCAGTCCAAACGCCAGATCCAGCATATCCTCTTCATCTTCGCTCGGTTCTGGCAATTTGCCGAACCAATTCTCGTCAACGATGAGGTGACATGTGGAGCACGCCATCGCGCCTTCGCACGCGCCTTCGATGTCAATATTACCCGCATGAGCAATTTCCAGAAGGGACTGGCCGAGCGGCGCATCGACCTCCTTGTGATGTCCATTTGCGTCAATGAACGTAATTTTAAGGAATGTCACTTTAGGCATTATTCACCCGCTCCTTCAGCGGCCTCGACTTCGTTGTGCGCGTAATAATCTGGTCCCAGGGTTCTACGAATGCGTCAATGTCCCGAGAGGTTGTTTCTCGACCCAGACTCACGCGAATTGCACAATCTGCGATCCCTGGTCCATAGCCCATAGCGTCCAGAACATGACTGGTCTGCACCTTTCCCGAAGAGCAGGCCGAGCCTGCGCTTACCGCTACCCCCGCCAGATCCAATCCCATGACTTGCGTCGCGGCTTTAACGCCGGGCGTCGCGATGCAACTCGTATTTGGCAACCGCGCCGATGTTTGCGAAATCACGACAGCGTCAGGTTGTCGCGCTAATATCCGCTTTTCCATATCGTCGCGCAGCCGCGCTAACGAACCTGTTTCATCAATCGCCGCTCG
>JAESSL010000391.1 GCA_016764135.1 Alphaproteobacteria bacterium | reverse complement strand
TATCAATATGCGGGTGACGAGCAGCTGGAGGAATGCGCTCTGGCGGCGTTGATGATTGTGTTGGTTGGCATTGGCCCGGTCGTCATATTGTCCGCTGCAATACGGCGTTCGCGACCAGGTCACAGTGGGTGAGCGCCTTGGGGATAAACGCGCTAGGGATAAAACGCCTCGGGGATAAAACGCTGCGGTTCGAAAACGTATCGCCGCCGGTAGGCCGCTTAAGCCGCGCGCAAGCGGCGTATTTTCATATGGACCACTTGATACACATCGAGACCGGTAATCTGGGCGATTTCCTGATAGGAAAAAGATGTTTCGGTTACCAATTTCCAGGCATGCATGTCGGCAGGCATACGCGCCGTACTACGTTTTGAGCGATGGTTGCCGCGTTGTGGACGACGTTTATTTGCGTCCAATCCGCGCTCGCGGGCGGCGCGCAGGGCGGCCTCGCGTTGTTTTTTCGCCACGCTGATATTTTGATCCAGCGTATGGAGATGATGGGCGAATTCCGCTTCATTCGGGCTGCGGTTATTTTGCGTTGTCGGCTCGACGGGCGGCGATTCCATAGCAGCTTCGTCCAGAGACAATCCTTTCCGCGACGCCATTCTTTTGGCGGCGGACATGGCGTTTTCGCGCTCTCCTTCAAATTCACTGCTTTCGGCAAGCTGCAGTAAATTTAAAAAGCGTTTACGCTCTTCCTTGGATAGTGCCCGGTTAATAACCTTCTCCAACTGCACTGTGACGAAACGACCATTATACGCGCTTTGAGCCCTTTACACCAAGGTCGAATAGCGTGACGCTCCGCTTGCCGTTGTCCTCCAATTGCGAATTAAGGATGGAGGGACGGTGTTGAAAATGGATGTTGGGGCAAGGTGAACTTGATGGCTGCACGGTCGATTATTATTGATTGCGATCCGGGACAGGATGACGCAATCGCCATCTTGATGGCGTTGGCGTCGCCAGAGGACTTGCACGTTCTGGGCATAACCTGCGTTGCGGGAAATGCGCCGCTAGTGCATACGCAAAAGAATGCGCGACGTATATGCGAACTCGCCGGGCGGCCGGACTTGGGGATCTTTGCGGGTTGTCCGAGGCCTATGATACGACCGCTTCGGACTGCAGCGCATATTCATGGACAAACCGGATTGGATGGAAGCGGGCTGCCGGAAGAACCCGGTATGCCGTTGCAGGATCGCCACGCCGTGGATTTTATTGTAGACGCCTGCCTGTCCGCCGATGATGAGGCGGTTACGATCTGTCTCCTCGGACCCATGACGAATCTGGCGCTCGCCATTGTGAAAGAGCCGCGCATTCTTCCAAAAATTAAGTCCGTCGTTTTCATGGGTGGGGCGGCGTTCGGCGTGGGCAATATCACGCCAAGTGCGGAATTCAATATCGCCGTCGATCCGCATGCGGCGCGGATTGTCGTCGAGTCCGGCGTGGATTTGGTTATGTTTGGCCTGGACGTTACTCATCAGGTCATCACGACGCCGGCGCGTCTGGCGGCGATTCGGGCTATTCAGACGCCTGTCGGGCAGGCTGCATCGGGTATGTTGACGTTTTATGATCGCGATAATCCGGAGCGTTACGGCGCGTCCGGCAGTCCGCTCCACGATCCTTGCGTTATCGCCTGGCTGTTGAAGCCTGAGTTGTTTCGGGGGCGGCGCGCGCATGTCGCCGTGGAAACGGACTCGGCGCTGACCATGGGGCGGACTGTCGTGGATTGGTGGGGCGTAACGGAGAATTCCGCCAATGCGACCGTGATGGACAGGGTCGATGCGAATGGATTTTACGAGCTGCTTCTTGATCGTTTGGCGCGACTTTAATTTGAGCGCTTGACGAGACGGCGTCACCAGTGATTTTTTGTAGTAGGTGAAAAGATGGAAAAGTGACGTTATGCGAAAAAAATATGAAGTTGGATTATACAACAAGGAAGTGCGTGACGCGCTAGCGGATGGCGTCAGCCATAAGCATCTGGACGATGAGTGGGCTGATATTCACTGGATCGAAGTGATGGCGCCCGATGAGCAAACGGCGCGGGAGCGTATTCAAAGGCGCTATAATGAACGCACCGGATACGTCATAGTTGGCGTGCAAGCCTTGGCGTAAAATTATTCCGGAGGCCTATGCGTAAGCCCGGAGGCCTATGCGTAAGCATTGACCCGGATCAACACGGGCTGGTTTCGCATGCAAGGGGGAAAACATGGCCGTTATCGCCGTTGGTGGCATTCAGCACGAAACGAACACGTTTGCGCCGACCAAGGCCGGTCTGGACGCTTTCATGATAGGCGGCAGCCGACCGCCTTTAACGACAGGCCCCGACTTATTTTCGCGCGTTAAAGGTAAAAATCTGCCCATAGCGGGATTTGTCGAGCAGGCGGAAGGATTAGGCCATCACGCCTACGCCCTGACTTGGGGCGCCGCCTCGCCATCCGATGTCGTCACGGAGGACGCATTCGAGCATATCGCCGCGCTTATCCTGGATGGATTGCGCAGCGCGCCGCCCTTCGACGCTGTTTATTTGTGTTTGCATGGCGCCATGGTCTGCGAGCACTTGCAAGACGGCGAAGGGGAACTGCTGCGACGCGTGCGCGATCTTATCGGTCCGGAAAGACCACTGGTGGCCAGTCTCGATCTCCATTCCAATACAACGCCGGAAATGATCGAAAACGCCGATATTCTGGTTGCGTATCGTACCTACCCTCATGTTGATATGGCGGATACAGGTATGCGAACAGCGCGTTTGCTTGATGAAATCCTTCGGCGTGGCGCAAAGCCCGCCAAGGCGTTTCAACAAATCCCGTTTCTAATTCCGCTGAGTTGGCAATGCACGATGATGCAACCGACCGAGGGTATTTATAATCGCCTGGCGGGGTTGGAAGGTGGGGATGTCCTGCACGCCTCTTTTACGCCCGGATTTCCCGCTGCCGATATTTATCACTGCGGACCGTCGGTCTTCGCCTATGGGTGGAGCGACGCTGCGGCAAACACCGCGTGCCGGCGCATGGTGGATGATGTGGTCGGGTTGGAAAGCGCCTTCGCGGGTCACATTTACGATCCGGATGAGGGCGTTCTCGAAGCCATGCGGATCGCC
>JAESSL010000390.1 GCA_016764135.1 Alphaproteobacteria bacterium | reverse complement strand
TTTATGGACCGATGTCGCGCCAGGTTTTCTGTGGGGCGCCGGAAAAGGTCCACTCGAGTTATTCCGCGCCTATGCTATGGGCTTCGAGAGCATCGTTGGCATGCCAATGCGGGTTGCGGGTAACATCCTTATTGGATTTCTTGTATTTGGTTCCGCGCTTGTGGTGACCGGGGGCGGCCAATTTTTCATGAATTTCGCCGCAGCGCTGCTTGGTCGAACCAGAGGTGGCCCCGCCAAGGTTGCGATCCTGTCCAGTGGTTTTTTTGGGTCTCTTAGCGGTAGCGTGATTTCCAACGTGATTACGACCGGGCAGTTGACGATTCCGACCATGAAAAAGGCTGGGTATCCACCTGCGTATGCGGCGGGCGTCGAAGCCTGCGCCTCTACAGGCGGCACGCTGATGCCGCCTGTGATGGGCGCGGTTGCATTTTTGATGGCGGAATTTCTGAACATTCCGTATCGAGACATTGTCATCGCAGCGGCGGTGCCATCGATACTATTTTATCTCGCTTTGCTTTTGCAGGTAGATTGTTACGCCGCCGTGAATGGGTTGAAGGGGCAAAAGGCGGAAGACATACCGTCTATCGTGGAAACTCTGAAAGACGGCTGGTTTTATCTCTTCAGTTTGGCGCTCCTTGTTTACTTGCTCGTTGTTGCGCGCATTGAGCTATATGCGCCGTATTATGCGACGATTGCACTTCTGGTGTCGGCAACTATTTTTCGGAAGAAGGAGCGTCGATTTAACCTGAAGAAGTTCGGTGATTTGATACTCGATTCCGCAACGATTATTTCCAATATAATCGCCATTCTCGCTGGAATCGGCGTCATTGTCGGCGCTTTGGCGTTTACCGGCGTTGGGGGCGCTTTTTCTCGAGAATTATTGGGAATAGCGGATGGCAGCCTCCCGTTATTGCTCGCCATGGGCGCGTTAACGAGCTTTTTGTTGGGAATGGGCGTTACCGTGAGCGCCTGTTATATATTCCTGGCAATTGTCTTGGGACCGGCGCTCATCGAATTCGGTCTGGATCCAATCGCGAGCCATCTCTTTATCCTCTATTGGGGTATGATGTCTTACATCACGCCTCCGGTCGCTCTCGCAGCAGTGGCGGCAGCGGTAATTGCGCGGACGGGGGCTATGGAAACGGCTTTTGTCGCGATGAGATTGGGCTCCATCAAGTTTATTTTGCCCTTTATATTCGTTTTGGCGCCAGCGCTCATCATGCGTGGCGAACCTTTCGATATAATCGCGACTATTTCCACCTGTGTCTTGGCGGTGTTGTTTATGGCCGCAAGTTTTGAGGGTTATCTGTACGGCGTTGGAATAATTGGCTGGCCGTCACGCGGCGGAATGCTAATCGGCGCGGCAGGGTGCCTATATCCGGACTTGTGGGGGGCAGCTCTTGGGTTGAGCGCCGTCGCAATAACGTATGGGGTGAATAAGATGAGGCGGAAGGTAGCGCATACTTGATTGGAGGCTTTGCATAACTATGATTGTAAGCTGCCTCGCTGTGAGGTCGCATAAGGCTTTCATATCCAAAGAAAGCACGGCTGCATACATTCTTTCTTTTAGCGTGTAGGAGACGTCAAATATAATAATGTAAAGCCAAAGTGGCCGCTTCTTTGTCGCCATTCAGAGTTTGGCTGGGCTTTATCTTTGGTGCATTCACGGATGGACGGTCGCATTAAACGTCTAGACGTACCTTTGATCTTGGGTGTGTATGATATTGACGTGCTAGGCGATGGCATTTTTCCCGAAAACGCTGTCGCTCTTCGTTTACCCGTTTTTCACGATGCCTATGGAGCGGGAGACGGGAACAAACGTCGATACCTATATGTACGAAGACCCAACCGGCGTGTCGGCTGTTGGTCTCGTTGGCTGCCGGTGATGCAATCATCGGAAAACTAGCTTTCTAGAATTTGTGTGTATCAACGCGCCGGGCTGATCATGCACTTGAGGTGCTTTTACTGTTGCTCGTCCTCGAAATCTTCACAGGCGATGTCGAACAGCGCCAGGGCTTCGACGAGGTAGTCCGAGAGCAACGGCATGCCCAGGAGATATTCGCTTGTGTGCGCCGTACGGCGCTCGTTGGCTAAATTTACGAGGGATTCCCAGTCGACCTTTGACCCATCCCCACGTCCTAACCACGCCAGTGCAATCAATTCGCATTGATCGTCGTCGGGTAATTCGCTGATAAAGGCAGCGAGTTCGTCATAGGCTGTGTCCGGCGCCGGCTCGTCGCCTGCGCTGTCCTGCTCCAGATTTGCTTCGTCTATGGGATCCTTTGGGGGTTCCCATACATCATCGTCGTTTAATGCCGTCGGGACGCCGCTTTGCAATTGGCGATCTCGAAATATGACATGGCAGACGGTTTCAGGTTTGATGTTCAACATGGCGTCAGTATCTTCATAGAGCATTGCAACGACATTGATTTGAATCAAACTCGTTCGGGTTTCGTCGCGTTATGCTTCATCTATGGCGCAAACGGCGGCGGACCGTTTGCTGTTGGACTCCGGACATGACCTGCGCCTAACATCGCCTTCGCGTCAATTTTAGCCTGCGATTGGAACCTTGGGATTGGAACTGGGCCGATGCACCGTCAACCGGGAGAGCATGAATGAGTGAAAACGTCCAAAATTCGGAAAACCTATGGAACGGTCCCGTCACGCTGGCGCAGTACAGCGCCATGGATTTTGCGCAGAAGCGAGACGTCTGGCTGGAAATTTCCAATATAACAGGCGCCGAGTTCGATGCGCATATGGCGCGCGAAAAGGCGCGCGAGGCGAGCGTTCCAAAAGTCGGGGCCATGGCGCCCGATTTTACGGCCGACGTGCTGGGCGTGGATGGAAGCCGAACCGGCAAACAGCTGCGTCTCTCTGACTTGCGCGGCCGCCCGGTCGGTCTTGTGTTCGGGTCTTACACCTGACCGCCCTTTCGCAGTAAGGCCGTGCGCCTTAACGAATTGTATGCGCGCTACAAGGACCGGATGGCGTTTCATATTGTTTATATCCGCGAGGCGCATCCCGGCAACGGGTGGCAAGTGCCGGAAAACCTTATTGAGAACATCGTTTACGATGAGCCTGCGACGGATCAGGCGCGCACGACGGCGGCGGCTACATGCGCATTGAGCCTCGACCTGCACATGCCCATGCTGGTTGATGACATAGAAAACGGCGTTGATCGCCAATATGTCGGATTGCCGATGCGGTTGTTCCTGGTGGATGCGTCTGGAACTATTGCGTATGCGGGTGATAAAGGGCCGCGCGGCTGGGATGATGACGCGTTTGAGGTGGCGATTCAGGAGACGTTGAAATAGCGCTGTAGTCAGGGATTTCAGCGACGCTAAATACAACTTTAATGAGAAATATTACGTTAACATTATTTTAAAGATATTGGATTAGAGTGTACGTCTAGGGTCTAGGAAGGGTGCCTGCGCGTGATTTTGAGAGCTGCTCGAGGCGATTCTTAGCATTGATCAAGCAGGCGGAAAGCTCATGAAGCCTAAAGAAGTGATGGCGGTGGTAAAAAGCCACGGGCTGTGGCTTGCTAAAAAACCGGCTGGAAAGCGGGCTGACTTGTCGATGCAGAGCCTTCGCGTCGCCCAACTCCCTCGCGCCAACCTTAAACAGGCAAAACTGACCGGCGCCGATTTGTCTCGTTCCAATTTGCAGGGGGCGGATCTAAGCGACGCCGACCTTTTTGGCGTTAATTTTTATAACGCTGATTTGATGGGCGCCAATTTAATCGGCGCGGATCTCCGAGGCTCTCGCCTTCGAAAAACAAATTTGACGCGGGCAAACCTGGAAGGCGCTGATTTGCGCGAGGGCACATTAATTAAGA
>JAESSL010000389.1 GCA_016764135.1 Alphaproteobacteria bacterium | reverse complement strand
GTATGCGAAAGCTCGGACAACACGGGATACGCGCTGGGGTCCCGTGCGGCGGGTTGGATGATTTGGATCTCGTGTGTTTTTGCAAATCGCGCCGCAAAGGTGATAGTTGGTTTTTCGCCGAGCGGATGTGTTTCGACAATCAAATCGAAAGCGCCGAGGGCGGTTGTTTGGGTAGGGTTGAGCAGTTCGTATTCCCCGCCTTCGATATCGCATATCACCAGCACGCGACGCCCTTCAAACGCGGCGAAATCCTCCGGTTTGATTTCGCTCTTGATGGTGATGCGGTCTTCGACGCCGTTTATTCGTGCAGTTTCGGCGCATCGTTCGCGCGCGTATTCGTTGATGTCATAGGCGATTATTCGCGCATCGGGTAACAGTCGCGCCAGACCAACGGCGTAATAGCCCTCCGCGCATCCGATGTTCAAAATAAGGTCCGGGCTTCGGGAAAGGGCGTCGGCGATCGCGTGATGCAATTCCATCTCGTAACAGCCGAGCAGTTTCGGCACGAGGCAGCCATCGGCCACGCCATCGCCATATTTCATGCCCGCAAAGGGACCCGCGCTTACGACGCCCTTGAAATGCCCGGTCAATCCGCGCGACAGCTCGACAATACGACGCGCGGTGTTGATATCGAACGTTATCCCGGCGAAAGGTTCCTCCGTCGAAGGTTCTTCAGCCGGAGGGTCGTCTGTTGGCGGCGCCATAACTCAGGATTCGTCGCGTTGCAGTATTTCGATGCTGACGTCTTGTGGCCCTTTCATGAACGCGATGCGGACGCCGGGTCTGATCGTGTTGGGTTCCATCGTAAAATCCGCGCCCTTGGCTTTCAACTCGGCGACGGCGTCGTCAAGATCCGGTACGCATAATCCGATATGATCGAGACCGGGATAGGGCGATTGCGGCGGCGTGTCCGTATTGTCAGCGGGTATGGACGCGATAAAAACAGTCGCCCCGCATAAATCCAGATCGACGCGCGGTTTGCCCTGTGGCGCGGAGCGATTGATCGTCGCGCCAAACATGGTTTCATAAAACTTTGCGGTTTCTTACGGGTCCGGGCTGCGAAGATGGATATGCTCAAAAGTGAACGTCGCCATGAATTCCTCCCTAAATTGTATACGAACTAGGCGAAACCCTATACTTGCTCACCACCTGCCGCCAGCCGGAAATTGCGGACCTAGGTCAGCTTGTTGACGGGATGAAGCACAGTCTCGCCCTGTATGAAGCGCGCAATGTCGGCGCTTGCGGTCGCCGCAATCGTATCCAGGCACTCCACGGTGGACCCGCCAATATGGGGGGTGAGCAGGATATTCGGCGCGTCGAAAATAGGGCTGTCCGGGTTGGGCGGTTCGCCTTCCAGTACATCCAGCGCCGCCCCGCCAAGCTGCCCGCTTTTGAGCGCCGCCGCCAATGCGGTCTCGTCAATCAGGGGGCCGCGCGCTGCGTTGATGAGAAAGGCGCCGGGTTTCATCGCCGCAAAGGCGTCCTGGTTGATCATGTGATGCGTGGCCGGAATATGCGGCGCGTGCAGCGAGATAAAATCGGACGCGCCGAGCAATCCTTCCAGAGTCGTGGCCTGGGCGCCCAGTGCGTTGATCGCGGCATCGTCGAGGCCGGGGTCATGTGCGCAGACCTCCATGCCGAAGGCCTTGGCGATGCGGGTGACGCGCCCGCCAATTTGCCCGATGCCGACCAACCCCAACGTTTTGCCCTTGAGTTCGCTGCCCGTGTGTCGCGCTTCGCCCCAGACTCGGTCGCGCTGCACGCGCGCGGCGCTCTCCGATACGCGCCGCGCGAGATCGACCATCAGGCACAGAGTTAGCTCTGCTACGGCGTCCGCATTGGCGCCCGGGGCGTTGGTGACCAGTACGCCGCGTTCCGTGCAGGCGTCGACATCGACCTGATCGACCCCCGCGCCGTGTACTGCGACGACTTTCAAATCCGGTAATTTGTCGAGGAAGGACGGCGTGATGTAGCCGGGACGCAGCAACATTCCCGCAGCGCCTTCCAGCATGGCGGCGAATTTGACTTCCTCGTCTTCGCTGATCGGGCTGAACGGCAACGCGATGGTCTTGATCGGGGCGACGCCATCGAGCGAGGCGTGGACGGGATCCATGGAAACGGGAAAATCTTCGGTCGCGGTAATGGCGACCCAAGGGCGCGATGACGTCATGTGGGTTTATCCTTGGTATGGCGAATTTGGGGTATGGCGTAATTGGAATCTGTCGGGGTGGCGTTGGGTCGAGTATGCGTGTGGCGGTTTTAGCCGAAAAGTCAGTCGCGAATCCAGCCGGGGCCCCAGAGGTTGAGACTGCGTTCTTCCAGCGGCCAGACGCGCGGCGCCATTTCGCGCGGCATGATTTCCAGCTCCGCCGAAATTTCTACCTGATGGCCGTGCGGATCTTTGATCATGAAAAACAGATTGTTGCCGGGGCCATGGCGGCCGGGCCCCCACCAGAGCTTAATCTGAAGCGAGGACATATGGTCGGCCCAATCGCGAATATCGTTCCAGCTATCGACTTCATAGGCGTGGTGGTCGCACCGTACTTCTGAGGCGCTGAACACTGCGAAACTGTGATGCTCTGGATCCGAGCGATAAAACGCAACCTTTCGCGTCGTCGGATCGTGCACATCGGCGCTGCAATAATCTGACGGCGTGAAGCCCAGGATGTCTTCATAAAACGCCGTCATCCGCGCCAGATTATCAGTCGCGACGACCACGTGCTGCAACCGCCCGGACAGGGTGAGCGCGGAATGCGTATTCACCACCGGGTGCGACGGCAGCCCCGTACGCGGCAGGCCAAAGACGCTCAGCCAGCCATCCGGGTCGCGCACCGCGACTGCGTCCTCGTCGAAAAGTGGAGAGGGCGAGGGTTCGATATTAACGCCCTTGGTTTGCAAAGAGGAGCGAATGTCATGCAGCTGACGCCGGTCCGCGACCCGATAACCGTGATAAGGCCGCGCGCCGGGATCGCCCGCGCCAATGATGAGCCGGCGCCCCGGTCCTTGTAGCAGTTGCACATCGGCGCCAAGCGGTGAGGCCTGAAAGCCAAAGGTCGTTGCATAGAAATCAGCCAGCGCCGACGGGTCGTTCGAATCAAGCCGGAGGTGATCCAGTTGCGCGGGCCAGATGGGGGATAAAGTTGTCATAATAGGGCGCGCCTTATCGCTGTTTCTGATGGTATTTTACGGCGTTTGGGTCGGCTGGCAATAGCGCGTTGGATTGCCGCCGCCGTCGCGGTCAGGCTATAGTTTATACAAAGGGAATATAGCTAGGGAATCGGGCGCAATGATCCGACAAAAGGGGAGAACGGCGTTTTGAGAAAATCCGCCTATGCGAATGGATACGTCGATACCAAACGGGGCCGAATTCGTCGGGATATATTTACCAGCCAGGATATATATGACGAAGAGCTGGAGCGCGTATTTGCGCGGTCCTGGCTCTTTGTCGGGCATGAAAGTCAGGTCCCGGATCCCGGCGACTTTATACTAGGGCGGATGGGGGAGGAATCGGTGATCGTCAACCGCGATCGCCATGGCAAGGTTCGCGTCATGTTGAATAATTGCCGTCATCGCGGCATGCGCGTGTGCCGGTATGACAAGGGCAATGCGCGCAAATTTCCGTGTCCATTCCATGGTTGGGTGTTTTCCGATACGGGTGATTTGATCGCCGTGCCAAAACTGGACAGTGGATATCATAACGAGCTGGACCGCGCCGAATGGGGGCTAATTCAGGCCCGCGTCGCCAGTTATCATGGTTACATCTTCGCGTGTTGGGACGAGGAGACGCCAGGCTTCGAGGATTATCTTGGCGATCTGCGCTACTATTTTGACGATTTTTGCGAGCTTCCGGACGGCAGTCATGACGAATGGGAGGCTTTTGGCAGTGTCTTCAAATGGCGCATGC
>JAESSL010000388.1 GCA_016764135.1 Alphaproteobacteria bacterium | reverse complement strand
ATTTCAGTGGCTTGTTCATCTGCGCCCACGACAAGGATGCGCCGTTTAAAACGTTCCGCATCCGAAAAAGTTAAAAACAAGGCGCGGGCGGCGAACATAAAGACAAAGGCGAGGATCAGAGCCGGCAAGAGCGCACTCATCCAGATTCTTGTATCGGGTGAGAGATAAAATAAAATCGACAGCATGAAAAACGCCAGCGCATTCGCCGCCATTAGCCGCAGGAACGCTATTCTCAAATCAATGATAAATTGCCGCTGGTATAACCCCATCATCACCGTCGCGAGAAAGACAGCGGTAACAAAAAATACGTACTCCCATTTAAAGCCTAAGCCGCTTTGGAACACGGCCTCCAAGCTTCCGTAACTTATTCGGTAGCCGAGTTCGACAGCAAGGAAGAGAATAACGGCGTCAAATATCGCAAGGACATAGACCGGCGTTGAGATATGGAAATGGAACAGGCGGAACATATTTCTGTGGAAACCCCGTAACGCCGAAAAAATGGACAACCTAACGTTTGCGCCAATCAATATAGACAACGCCGATTCCTACGAAGAAGAAGTACTTGGGCGCGCCAAAAGATTCAATAGTACATATTTACGCAAGGTCGTAAGTATCAATGATACAACATATTTACGGCAAGAAAAATAGGCGCGCTGAATGCTTTCAGCGCAACGCAATTCACCGACCTAAAGTATTGCGCCAGTTCTTCAGCCATATGAAAACGTACGTCCATCCGTCAAAGCCCATTGGGTCAACATAGAGGACGGCAATTCGGTTTTCCCACAATGGGGGCACTCAACAGATGGCCCTAAATGTTTGACGATGAAAAAGTCATCACAATCACAACCAATAATATAATCCGCCCCTAATTTTTCGTCTATCTTCATAGTTTCCCCCTATATTCCAGTCATTTCGACAATACAGACGTTAAAGCGGGAGCCGCCCTTTAACGTCCCTAGTTTGGGGGATATTTCGCTAAAATTGTAGTATCAGGAGGCGGGCTGATCTTCTTCCTTCCAGCACCGCGTGGGGCAAACAAACTTTCGGCAAGTCGGGACCTGTAAAACCGTCGGAAATATTGACATGTGGATGTGGCGGCATTATTCACATAACCTGTTGATTAATATACATTAATATAATATCGCATTTAAACATCGAAGAAACGGTGTCGGATTTTTATACAAAATCGAAAACAGAAAGTCCGTCAAGGCTCAACACGAACGTTAACCGATTGAAAATAAGTTATTATTTTTTATGGCTCGAATTTTGCATAAATTTAAATAACGAAAATCGTTAAATTGAGCTCGTTGCTCCGTCGAACTCTAAACTTTGAATACAACTATAGGATCCAACAATTTGCTGTTGTATTTACAGTAACCCTAAGGATAAACTGAGCATAGCTATTTCACTTATTTAAATTTTACTATTAAAGTACGCGACGTTATTTTGATTAAAGGGGCAGTTCAATATGGGGGCGACAAATACAGCTGAGACGCCCGTCGTGGAAAAGCGAGGCTTATGGTCTCGCCGGTTCGCTATCGGGTTTTGCGTAACGGCCTCCGTTTTAGGTTGGGCCGCCGTCGCCGGGCTCTTTATCGGCGTTTGGTCTACCGATGGCCCACAAATCGCGAACGAAAACGGTGTAGAGGCGCTGTCTGACATTGCGCCGGCTTCAGGTCCCGCAAGTACAACTCCCACCCAAACGAAACCCTGAAATTCGCTCCCGCGCCAAGACGCAATAAATTTGGCTTAAAAATCTCGCCTCGTAAATAAATGGTGTTCGGAATCTGGCGCCATCATATTCCTGAGGGTGGCCAGAAATTTCATTTTTGACAATTACACGAACGCTAAATGTTAAATATTCTCACCTTCACTTCACTTTACCCAAGCGCCGCACAACCGGTGCATGGTGTTTTCGTAGAGAACCGATTGCGCCACCTTGTTGATAGCGGAAAGGTCAAATTACGCGTCGTCGCGCCAACCCCCTGGTTTCCCTTTAAAGGCAAAACCTTTGGCCAATATGGGGTATATGCGCAAACGCCACGCCAGGAAACGCGCTCGGGAATTTCGGTAATTTATCCTCGGTTCCCCGTTATTCCAAAATTCGGCATGAGCCTAGGACCTCGGCTCTTATATTTGGCGTTGAAGCCAGTCCTTGCCAAAATTCTCTCCAGCGGCGAAAAATTTGACCTTATTGACGCTCATTATTTTTATCCTGATGGCGTCGCCGCCGCCATGCTGGGACAGGCCTTCAATATCCCCGTCGTCATTACCGCCCGCGGCACAGACATCAATTTGATCCCGCAATATGACAAGCCAAAACGGCAAATTCTTTGGGCGGCGGACAAGGCGGCCGCCTCAATCACAGTCTGCCAGGCCCTGAAAGATACCTTGGTCGAACTCGGCGCCGATGGCGCCAAGATTCACGCGCTACGCAATGGCGTCGATCTTACGATGTTCAAACCGGGCGACAGAGAAAAAGATCGACAAAACCTTGGATTACAAGGGCAAACACTCTTGTCCGTTGGACATCTTATTGAGCGAAAAGGCCATCACCTGGCCATAGAGGCGCTGACCAAATTACCCGATTGCACCTTGTTGATTGCCGGTGACGGACCAGAACGACAAAATCTGGAATCGCTTACCGCACGTTTAAAATTGACAGACCGAGTAACCTTTCTGGGCCGAATCCCGCATAACAACTTAGCCGCCGTTTATGGCGCCGTTGACGCTCTCATCCTTGCATCCAGTCGTGAAGGATGGGCGAATGTGCTGCTTGAAGCCATGGCGTGCGGCACTCCAGTGATCGCAAGCAATGTATGGGGAACTCCTGAAATCGTGGCGACGCCGGAATCCGGTGTTTTGATGGAGACGCGGACGGCCGATGGACTGGCCGTTGCCGCCCGGCGTTTATTTGATGATATGCTCGACCGCGCCGCCACGCGCGCCTATGCGGAGCAATTTAGCTGGGACGCCACCACGCAAGGGCAACTTGATTTGTTTCACGCCATCGCAGCCGCGCACCGAACGGCCTGAACGCGCCAGATTTTTTTTGCTACAGCGACGTCGCGGCGCGCGCCGCTTGATCGTACAGGCCTGACAGGGCGCGCAGAACAGACGCCGCCTGTCCAACTTCTTTATTATCAATCGCGCCCAACGCCGACAGCGTGTCGATAAGACACGCATCGCGCACTTCGCGATAACGGGCGCATAGCGCTTCGCCCTTTTCGGTTGTCCCGTAATGGGCCTCTTTGCCACGCCGGGCGACATCGACAAGACCCGCTTTTACGAGTTTCTTCAGCGCATAATTGACGAGATGCGTTTCCTCCACATTCAACGTGAAGCAGACATCCGCCAGTTTTTTTTCCCGCCCCCGGTGGTTCACCGTATGCAGCACCTGGACATCCAAGGCGCCCATATCCCAGTCGCTGGATTCTGTATCCTGAGCCTTGGCCGCCGCCATACAACGCACCATCCATCGGTTGAACGCGCTGCCGGCCACCATCAACCCGTACTCAAGCTCGGACAATTCCGCCGCGCCCTCAGCGACAAGATGCGCTGAGGACACTATTCGCGAAGGGATGTCGCCGCTCATTCTTCTCCGTCCTCCACCCTGTCTTTGGGAGAGCCGTATCCGCCCCCCGTCGGGGTCTCCAGGACAAAGACGTCGCCGGCATGGACCGTCGCCGTATCCAACCCGGTCATGGCATGGATATCGCCATTTTTGCGCTCGACCCAGTTTCGACCACACTGTCCGGGTTCGCCGCCCGCCATACCGTAAGGGGGAATTAACCGACGGTTCGACAAGACCACAACTTCCATTTCTTCAAGAAACCGGATCCGACGAAAAGTGCCGTCACCGCCACGATATTGCCCCGCGCCGCCAGAGCCAGGGCGCGCCCCGAAACTTTCCAGCAAAACCGGATAACGCCACTCCAGCACTTCCGGATCCGTCAGCCGACTATTGGTCATATGCGTGTGCACCGCAGATGTCCCATCCCAACCAGGACCCGCCCCCGATCCGCCGCAGACGGTTTCATAATATTGATGTTCGTTGTTTCCGAAGGTGATGTTATTCATCGTACCTTGCGACGCCGCCATCACGCCTAATGCGCCATATAGAACGTCGGTAACGCATTGCGACGTCTCCACATTGCCCGCAACGACAGGTGCTGGATAAGACGGCGCCAGCATGCTGCCCTCAGGCACAATAAAGGTAATCGGCTTCAAACAACCGTCGTTCATCGGGATATCATCATCGACCAGCGTACGAAACACATAGAGTGCGGCGGCGCGTACGACCGCAGTCGGCGCGTTGAAGTTGGTCGGCCTCTGGGGACTGGTTCCGGT
>JAESSL010000387.1 GCA_016764135.1 Alphaproteobacteria bacterium | reverse complement strand
GCGTCGCCTATGGACAGGGCTATCTCTTTGGACGCCCGGACCCTGCGGCCGATCTGACGGTGCGTGGCAACCAGGCCTCTGTAAAAAACGTTCGCCGCAAGGGCAAGGTCAAAAGCTGGAGCTAGGCGCTCTTATTTCGGTTTGAAGTCGATCTCTGAAAATTGGTTAGCGGGCGACCCATCCGCCATCGACTGGTAATGTATGCCCGGTGATCATGCTGGCGGCATCGCTGGCGAGAAACAGTATCGCTGCGGCGACTTCTTCCGGTTCCGCCAGCCGGTGCATGGGCGTGTTGGCCAAGATGTATTCCCTGGTCGCGTCATCTTCCAGCATCTTTCGCGTGAGATTTGTCGTTACATAGGTGGGCGCGACTGCGTTTACCCGCACGCCGCGCGGCGCCCATTCCACGGCAAGCGAGCGCGTCAGATTGACGATAGCGCCTTTTGTCGCATGGTAGGCGGCGTTGGGGAATTTCCCACCGCCGGTCAGACCCATAATCGAGGAGACGCTGACAATAGAGCCCGACCCCATTTCCAGCATATACCGCGCTGCGATCCGCGCGCAGGTAAATTGCCCGCTCAGATTAATGTCGACCACGCGGTTCCAGGTTTCCGACGTCATATCCACCGAGGCGACGCGCGCGCCGATTCCGGCGTTGTTGATGAGAATGTCGATCTTGGCGAATTGCTCGACAATTTCGGTCATGACGCTTTCGACCTGATTTTCATCGGTGATGTCCATGGCGAAGGACGCCGCGCGTTCCTCGCCAATTTCGTCCGACACGGTTGCGGCGGCCACGCCGTCAATATCAGTGACCGCGACGCTAGCGCCCGCCGACGCCAGAGCCAACGCCGTCGCGCGGCCCAATCCACTACCTGCGCCGGTGACAATCGCAACGCGCCCATCCAGCCGCATACGTTGTAAAATATCTTCCATCATCTTCTCCTCACCAGATCAGGTCGCATTCGTTCGGCAGCGCGGTTTTATGCCGAAGGCGGGTCTTCCTTAATAATAGCGTCGGCGAGCGTGGTGTCGATGCATTGTGTATAGGCGGCGCCGCGTGAAATCAGGCCGCCCGAGCGTAAGGCGGCGTCCAGTCGGTTAAAACCGATCTGCGCATGTCTTGGATTTTTGCCCCATATGCCCAGGCGTTTATATCGGTCTATGGCGGCGGATAAGACTTCAAAGGGGAGGTCGGGGAAAAAAGATGATATTGCGTCGGCGATTTCCGCCGCAGTGCGCGACCGCAGCCATTTTTGGGTTCGATACATAGCTCTGGTCATGGACAATAACTCGTCGCGCTTGTCGGTCAGGGCCTGCCGCGTGGTGTAGAATGTCGTGTAGCTGGTTGGGCCCCGGTCTGCGGCCGCGCGCCATACAAATCCGGCGCCATCATCGAGCAAGCGCGACACATAGGGCTCGAAAACCTGAATGACATCGAATTCACCGTTGCGGAGACCGGCTTCGTTTTCCGACATGCTGTTGGACTCTTGCCGGGTCAACTGGTCGGGGTCCAATCCCGCGCGTCTGATGTCATCTTGTAAACAGAGCCAGGGCGTGGGCACTTCGCTGACGGTCGCCATGCGGAGGTTTTGGAGCTCCGCTAGATCAAAGCCTGGATTGGGGCGCGCGCCGATCAGATAGAACGGGTCGCGCGTCACCACTTCACAAAACGCGACCAGGTTACAATCGGGTTGGGTTTCGTAAGTGTAGAGGATGCGCATCGGCCCGCCCCAGGATACATCCGCCTCGCCGCTCAGCAGACTGGTCGCAGTTACGCTTGGCGACTCACCGCCGGAAAGGACGACGTCCAGTCCTTCTTTCTCATAAACGCCCAAAGCGTGGGCGGCGTAGAAGGGGGCGTAGAAGACGGCGCGAAAATTTTCAAACAGCGTTATGGTCATGGCGTCAAACTCCTGCCGTCGCCGCCCGTCTTTCAACGAGAGACGACGGATATCGTTTTCTAGCGGGCGCTGCCGGAATACGGCGAGACGTCTCGCAGGTCGAGCTTGATATGAATGAGCGCCGGGCCGTTATGGTCCATCGCGCCGCGGAGCGCATCAGCGAACTCGCTGGTTTTTGTTACGGTAAACGCCGCCATGCCATAGCCGCGCCCGAGCATCGCAAAATCCGGACTCACCAACCTGGTGCCGAAATCCCAATCTCCAAATCGTTTTTGCTGATGAACGAGGATGGAGCCCCATGCGCTGTTGTCGCAGACAATGATCGTCACGGGCAGTTTTTCCTGCACGATGACCGCCGCTTCTTGACCGGTCATCAGGAACCCGCCATCGCCGCACCAGGCGAACGCCGGACGGTTGGGATCGGCGACGGCGGCGCCAATCGCGCCCGGTACGCCATATCCCATCGCGCCGGAGATAGGCCCAAAATTGCTGTATGGGGCGTTGGAGCGATAATAACGATGGATCCAGCGCCCAAAGGTGCCCGCATCGGAGGACAGGATTGCGTCCGTGGGGACAATTTCAGAGAAGGTCGCAATGATCTGCGCCATATCGACGTCCCCTACGACTTCGATCTCGCCCGGCTTTGCATAGGCCACCTCCTTGGCGTGAATGTCGTCGCGCCAGGCCAGTCGCTCTGTGGATGGTTTGAAATCGGCCAGGGCTTCGGTCAGGGCGACGAGTGCGGGTTTGGCGTTGGCGCCAAGGGCGACGTCGGCCTGCCACTGTGAAAATACGGAGGCGTCCGGATAGGCCATAATCATTTTTTGGTCATCCCGGATCAGGGAATAGTCGGCGGTGGTCGCACCATCGAGACGACAGCCGATATTGATGATCAGATCGCATTTGTCCCAGGCTTCAGTCTGGAATGGCAGACGATTCAACGTCAATTGTCCAAAATATGCGGGGTGTTCATTTGGAATGATGTCCTGCTGCCGATACGCCGTCAGCACGCCAGCGCCAGAGGCTTCGGCGAAATCCTGGAGTTCCTGAATAGCGCCTTCAAACGGAATCATTTCACCACCCAGAATGATGGGGTGTTTGGCGTCGCGGATAAGGGCGGCGGCTGCCGCTGTCGCGTTGGGTTCAGCACCCAGAATCACCGGCGCCGGAAGCCTCGGGATGGTTGGCTCGCCGGTGACGCCGTCGAGAATATCCTTGGCGAGAACGCAGACAACCGGGCCGGGGCGCCCGCTGACGGACAGG
>JAESSL010000386.1 GCA_016764135.1 Alphaproteobacteria bacterium | reverse complement strand
CCCCGCCGTTCTGAAAACCGCGCGTCTGGGCTATGACGGCAAGGGACAGGTCTTTATTGACGACGCGACGGACATAGAGACCGCTTATGCCGAAATGGGCGCCGGTCGCGGGGTTCTGGAGCAGTGGATCGATTTTGAGATGGAAATTTCCGTCATCTTCGCGCGCAGCGTCGACGGATTGTCCGACGCCTTTATCCCTGTCGAGAATCGTCACAAGGACCACATTCTGGCGCAAACAATCGCGCCAGCGCGTATTTCAACGGCAAACCGGGACCGTGCGGAGAGCATCGCCTGGCGGATTGCCGACGCTCTGGAGATTGTCGGACTGCTCGCGGTGGAAATGTTCGTTACGCGCGATGGCGAAATTCTGGTCAATGAGATCGCGCCGCGCCCGCATAATTCCGGCCACTGGACCATGGACGCCTGCGCGACCAGCCAGTTCGAGCAGTTTGTGCGCTGCATTTGCGGCCTGCCGCTGGGCGACTCAAGTCGTCATTCCGACGCAATCATGCAGAATTTGATTGGCGCCGATGTCGCCAACTGGCGTGATTTTGTCGCCGAAGACGCCGCCCATATGCATTTGTACGGCAAGCATGACGCCCGCCCGCGGCGCAAAATGGGCCACGTGAACCGACTTTATCCCCTCGGTTCATTGCGGGATCGCACGGACATATAAAAACCGCCCGTCAGGCGAGCGGCTCTACCGTCCAGCCGCGCGGCGCGCTGGAATCGCGGGTCGCTTTGATGGGTTGCGCATTCTTGACCACCCGGTTGCCCGAAAAGGTCAGCCCGAACGCGGCCAGCAGCACCGCGTAATTGCCGCCATGGGCGACGATCAGAATTTTGTCCTTCACTAGAACATCGCGAAACCCGTTCAGCGTGCGCAAGGTGAACTCTGATAGAGATTCGCCGTTATTCGGATTATCGGACCAATTGAGGTCAACATTTGACTGCCCGGCGTAGTCGCCCCAATTACGCTCCCAGAGACCGGGCGCCTTGTGAATCGGCTTCTTACAGACTTCATTCACAATGGTTGCGGTCTCCCAAGTGCGCTCAAGGTCGCTGGCGTGAATGACGTCAAACGGCTCATCCGCCAGACGTTGCGCCGCCTTGCGCGCTTGCTCCCGTCCGGTGTCATTCAAGGTCACCCCATGCTGCGTTTGTACGATCCGGTCTTTGTTCAGCGCTGTTTCGCCATGACGAAGGAACCAGAATTCCTCTACATCCGGGTTAAACGCATCGACCGTATCGACAATCGACCGCATTTCATTGTGCCATGCTGGTGTGCTCATTTCGGATGGGCGTCCCTGTTTGTTTCGTAACTTTAATTGATGACTGTGCATAATATTATACCGGCGCCGTTTCCAGCGCCGGTATAAATTTTTTACAACACAATCGTCTTAAACGACAGGTCAGTTAAACCACAGGCGACCGGTTGCCATCCACATTGATCGCCGTGCCGGTAATGTAGGAACCGGCGTCCGACGCCAAAAAGCACGCCATATTGGCGAATTCTTCCGGCTTGCCAACGCGCCCCATCGGAACGGCCTTGGCCATGTCGGCGTAGAATTCCTCCAGTGACTTGTTGGAGCCCGCCTCAACCGCCAGCTTGTGCTTCTGCACGTGCTGATCGCTCTCGATCAGGCCCACCAGCATGCCATTCACCAGCACGTTATGCGGCGCGCCTTCGCCCGCCAATACCTTGGTCAACGCCATGCCCGCCGCGCGCGACACCGCCGTCGGCGCACCGCCCGCGGACGGCGCTTTTGCGCCAACGTTCAACACATTGATGATACGGCCCCATTTGCGCTCGATCATGCCCGGAAACGCCAGACGAATCAGCCGAATGGCGCCAAACAACTTCAGCTCCAGATCATCCCGCCAAATCTCGTCAGTGACTTCCAGAAACGCGCCGCGTTGGGATGTGCCCGCATTGTTCACGACGACATCGACCGGACCCAGATCGGATTCGACCGACGCATACATGGACGAAATCGCCCCCGCATCGCTCATATCGCAGGCATAGGCGCCAATTTTGGTCGAGGCGACGGCTTCGATCTCCGCCTTCGCTTCGTCCAGAACGTCCTGACGCCGCGCGACGAGCGCGACATTGGCGCCGGATTTGGCGAATTCCTTACCGATCGCCAGGCCAAGGCCAAGGCTACCACCGGTAACAATAGCCGTGCGGCCATCCATTCTACATTCCATATTTCAACTCCCTGAATTTATTCGTGGCGATACGCCAAAAGAGAAACCGGTGGTCGGTTAAACCACCGGGCACAAACCGCCATCCACATTGATTGCGGTTCCGGTAATATATGATCCCGCGTCGGACGCCAGGAAGCACGCCATGTTGGCGAACTCCGCAGCGGTCCCCATTCGACCCATTGGCACAGCATCGCCGGATTCGACGATGTAGTCTTCCAAACTTTGATTGGTTTCCAGATTTGAATGACGACGCGCGATCTGGTCGCTCACAATTTTACCAACAAGCAGCGCGTTTACCAAGACATTATGCGGCGCGCCCTCGCCCGCTAGCACTTTGGTCAGCGCCATGCCCGCCGCGCGCGACACAACCGTAGGCGCGCTGGTCGCAGGCGGCGCCTTGGCCCCCACATTCAACACATTGATGATGCGCCCCCATTTACGCTCGATCATGCCCGGAAACGTCAATCGCGTCAGCCGGATCGCGCCGAACAGCTTCAGTTCCAGATCTGCGCGCCAAATCTCGTCGGAGACCTCCAGAAAAGCGCCGCGATGAGACGACCCGGCGTTGTTCACCAACACATCCACAGGCCCCAATTCCCGCACGATAGATTCATGGGCGGACGCAATATCCGCCGGATCGCCGACATCACATACAAAGGCGCCGACCTTGACCCCCGTCTTTACCGCCGGATCGGCTTCAATCTTCGCCTTGGCCTCCGCCAGAACATCGGCGCGGCGCGCGAGCAGCGCAACATTCGCTCCGGATTTGGCGAATTCGAGCGCCATGGCCAAGCCAAGCCCCATGCTGGCGCCGGTAACAAGAGCGGTCCGCCCGTCCATTCTGCAATCCATCGTCGTCTCCCCCCATATTGGTTTCGGTCGGTTCTCTTGCTGATGTCGTTGGCTACTCCGCCGCCGCGCGTAGCGGTTTGGGCTGATTGATCGTGGCAATCGGCGCGCCCATCGCTTTTTCAATATTCGGCACCACCTCGGTCATCCACCGCTCCATACTGCGCACGGCGGTTTCTTGCGAGACGGCGCCAACCTGAAAGTAAAACGTCATATGCGAAGGCCGGACTGCGCGAATAATCGCCACCGCGCGCTCCGTCACGGTCTCCACATCACCCGCCAGCACATGCTCCGCCGCTTCCTCCAGCGAGGGCTCTGCGTCAAACGGCGTCTCCGCGACCCAGTAATCGTCTTCCATGTTTTCGCGACGCTCCCGCAGGCTGCGGGCAATGCGTTGCTGGAATCGGCAATTCTCGATGTAATCGTCAATCACCGCCGGGTCGTCACTGATGCAACAATACGACAACAGCCCCAGACGCATGGTGTCCGGATCGCGTCCGTTTTCCAGAAACGTCTTGTCCATGAAGTCCCGCACGGGCACGAGCTCCTCCAGACTGGCGAAGCGCGACGAGAAAAATTGGTTGTATCCCTTGCGCGCGGCGCGGCCGAGGCTCTCCGCATCCTTGCTGGCGTTCCAGATTGGCGGATAGGGCGTTTGCACCGGGCGAACGTTAATCGCCGTCGCCGGTTGCTGGTAAAACTTGCCGTCATAGGAAAAATTCGGCTGCGACAACCCCATCTCGATCATGTCGAGCATCTCGTTGGTCATCGCCTTGCGGTCATCGATATCGACGCCGAAGCGGTCGAATTCATAACTCTGGTATCCACTGCCAATCCCAATATCGAGCCGACCATTGCTCAACGTGTCCACCACGGCGATTTCCGCAATCAGCCGCGCGGGCATATGCAGTGGCGGCACGATCACTGCGGAGCCGAGTCGAATTTTCTTGGTCACCCCGGCGGCGTAGGCCGCCATGGTCAGCGGCGACGGGCACAGGCTGTAATTGGAGAAGTGATGCTCCACAAACCAGGCATGCGCAAAGCCCAGTTTTTCGGCGATGCGGGTCTGCTCGATCGATTCTTCAATGATCGTGCGGGAATTTTTCGCCCGGTCCCGTTGCTGCAATATATTAAATAATCCAAAATCCATAAGTCTTTTCTTCCCAATCAACAGCGCCGGCCCGTCATTGGCGACGCCAAGCGCCCGCGCCGGGCAAAATCGCACACGCGCGCGCATATTGTTTCGAAGAAACCGCCGCTGTGCAACCACGCCCCATTGGAAACACCCGCCAAGTACGCCAGATTAGCCCCATGAACCTCGCCACCCGAAACGCCGCGCGCCTGTCCCAACACCTCCCGTTTTT
>JAESSL010000385.1 GCA_016764135.1 Alphaproteobacteria bacterium | reverse complement strand
GGTCTATCTGGCGGAGCGCGACGAGGTCGTGACGATCAGCGGTCTGGGCGGTTGGCCGGCAAAAACCGATATCAATATGTTTATTTCAGATAATGGCGGCGCCATTCCGCTGGGCCTGTTGCGCAGCGTTGTGCCCGGCGCGCCCGGCGCCTGGACGACCGCCTTGGACAAATACGGCACCATGACATTCTCCGAGGTTGCGTCGGCGGCCACGCGATATGCGCGCGAAGGTTTTTCCATGCACCCGACGATGCAGGAAACTATCGTGAACACACAGGATCAGTTGCGCCGCTGGCCCGGCAATGCGGCGGTGTATCTGCCCAATGATCGGCCGCCAGAGATCGGGGAGAATTTTGTTCAGGCCGATCTGGCGAAAACGCTGCAATATATGGCGGATGAAGAGGCTGCGGCGGGCGGCGATCGGGAAGCCGGGTTGGAGGCTGCGCGGAAGGCCTTTTACGAAGGCGATATCGCGCAGACCATCGTCAAATATCATGAAGACAATGACGGTTTGATGTCCGCGTCAGATTTGCGGGACTTCCGCGTCGGGATCGAGGCGCCGGTCATGCGCAAATATTTCGGCTTCGATATCTACACCTGCGATGCGTGGTGTCAGGGGCCGGTGCTGTTGCAGATCATGTCGCTGCTCGACGGCTTCGACCTCAAGGCGATGGGACATAACTCAGCCGATTACATTCATACGGTCTGCGAGTCGATCAAGCTCGCCTTTGCGGATCGGGAACGTTATTACGGCGACCCGAAATTCGTCGATGTGCCGCTCGATTATCTGTTGTCGGAGGATTACGCCGCCGAACGCCGCGCAATGATCGATCCCGCCAACGCGGCGCCCGGCATGCCGGCTTATGGCGCGACGCCGGGTCGTCCGGGCGGTGGTCCGGCGCATGTTCCAACCATGCACGGTCCCGCACCGCATCATTACGACACCTCCTACGCCTGCGTGGTTGATTCCCAAGGGAACGCGTTTTCAATTACGCCCAGCGACACTTCGGGATCGACGCCGATTATTCCAGGGCTGGGTTGCGTTGTGTCCGGGCGTGGATCGCAAAACTGGGCGGTGCCGGAACATGCGTCCTGTATTGCGCCGGGCAAACGGCCGCGCCTGACCCCCAACCCCGCGATTGCGATCAAGAAAGGCAAAATCACGATGCCGTTCGGCACGCCGGGCGGCGATGTGCAATGCCAGAGCATGGCGCAGGTCTTCCTCAATATTCATGTCTTTGGCATGGACCCGCAGGAAGCCATTGAAGCGCCGCGCTTCTCGACATTCAGCCATCCGGATTCGTTTGAGCCCCATATTGCGAGCCCGGGCAAGATCAAGGTCGAAGGCCGCGTACCGAAATCCGTTGGCGAAGATCTGCAAAGTCGCGGGCACGCTGTTGAATGGTGGCCTGAAAAAGTTCGCGCCGCCGGGGCCGTGTGCACTATCGTTCACGATCGGGAAAAGGGCCGGATGTTTGGCGGCGCCGATCCGCGACGCGATACTGGCGTGATGGGCTGGTAGGGGTCTTTAATTTGCGGCGCTCTGTTGGCGCCGGATCGTTACAGAGTACGAAGCCGGGGCGCCGCAAAGATAACGACAAGGCCAATCGCCAGCAACGCGGCGCCATTGACCAACAAGGCGTCGCCCACGCCGATAGTGGACGCCAATGCGCCCATCTCCAGATGACCCACCGGCGCAAATCCGATGGCCAGCACCCAGACGCCCATGGCCCGACCGCGCAGGGCGTTGGGGACGGCCAGTTGCATCATGCTTTGTGTGAGAACATCGGACGCTGTCGCCGCGCCGGAGACCAGAATGACCGCGCACACTGTAAATTCCAGCGTCGTTTCCGCCGACAGCATCATGAGGCTTGCGGCGAACGCGACAATAACGCCGATATAGGCGAGGCCGCGCCTTTGCAGGGCGCCCAAAAGGCTCAGGCCCAACCCGGCGATGATGCCGCCGGTCGCCCGCGCGGCGTGTAACAGCCCCAACCCCTCCGCGCCCATATTCAACCGCGTCGTGGCGAGTTCCGGCAAGGCCGTGGCGAAGGAAAATCCGAAAATTTCAACCAAAGCCGTGATCGCCACCAGCATTAAAAGGATGTGATTGCCTCGAAGTTCCTGTGCGTATTCACGGAGGTTTTGGCCCAATGGGACCCGCTGGACAGCGGCGAATGTTCCAGGTTCGCGTAATTGTAAAAAGAAACACAAGGCGATTCCATGGCCCGCCGCCAGTGCGAGAAGGGCGGTCGATGCGCCAAATTTGGCCATGACGGCGCCAGCGGCCAAAGCGCCGATCAATTGTCCGGTCCGACCGGCAAGATTGAGAAGCCCGAGGCTGGAGACGATGTGATCGCCGCCAACGATATCGTACGCGTAACTGACCCGGGCGGGCTGGTGCAGCGCGCGCAAGCCGCCGGCTATCAGCGCAAAGACGATAAGGAGGCCGTGGGAGGCGTATCCCATCGCAAGGGCCGCAGCGAAGAGGGTCATGTTTATAATGATCAGGACTTCGATGCGGCGCAGCAGGGAGCGGCGATCCAACCGATCCGCGACGGCGCCGGACGCCATGCCGAAGATGAAAAAGGGCAGGAAGTATGCGGCCAGGATTACGCCGACCCAAGCGGTGGATTGCGTCGCCTCAAAAACAAGGAGCCCTAAAACGACCTGTTCACCGCTCTGCCCTTGGTGATTAAACGCGGCGCCCGCCCATAATTTTCGGTAATCCGCAATTTTAAAGGCTGGAAATTTTATCACGAAAAGGACGCCTGTCTTTTCCAGAGCATGGCGATGACGCCAGTCGTTTCACCGGAATGGTATCCGCTCCACGGTCCGTGCTCAAGAGCCGTTGGATCCGTGGTCTTCGTCGTGCAATTCCAGCAGCGGCGTCATAGTGTTTGAGTGATGTGACTGGCGTAAAATAATAAGAGAGCGTTCAAACGATGAAATCTGACTCCCTTCTCGACGCCGTGCATAAATTCTGGTTCGGTCCGCCGCCTTATGAACGCCGCGAGATCTGGTTCAAAAAAGATGCGGCGTTTGATGCGGAGATCCGCACGCAATTTGGCGATCACTGGGCGCAGGCCTCGGCGGGCGCCTATGATCATTTCGCCGAGACGGCGCGAGGGCGGGTGGCGTTGTTGATCCTGCTCGATCAATTCTCCCGAAATTTGTTTCGCGGGGAGGCGCGCGCGTTTTCCAATGATGCAAAAGCGCTGGCGTTGGCCAAAGAGAGCGTCGACAACGGCCATGATATGGCGGTCAGCAAAATTGAACGCGTCTTTATGTATCTGCCCTTCGAGCACAACGAAGATCTGGCGGATCAGCATCGGATGATGGCGCTTTGCGCAAACCTTCCGGAGCGAAATCTGGAGTGGGCGCGTAAACATCTGGTCATTATCGAACGCTTTGGCCGTTTCCCGCATCGCAATGATGCGCTGGGTCGGGAAACAACGCCCGAAGAAGCCGCGTTTCTGACGGAGCCGGATTCGTCTTTTTAATCAGGTCGTGATTATGTCGTCGCCCAGCTTAAATCCGGGCGCTGCGATCGCCACGCCGTTGCGTGCTCATAGGCGTATCCCGCCCGCAAGGCGATATCTTCGGCGAAGGGTTTGGCGTAGATCATGAGCCCGATGGGCAAACCCTTGCTGGAAATCCCGCACGGCACGGACAACCCGCACAGACCCAGCACATTTCCGGTGGCGGTGTTGTCGGCAAAGCGCAACGACAGGCGCATATAGTCTTCGAGGGATTGGTCGATTTCCGCGACCGTGACCGCCGGTTGACGGGTTGTGGGCGCCAACAGAATATCAACGTCGCGCAGGCTGCCGGTCAATTGTCGGCGCTGGATGTCGCGCATCTGACGCAAGGCGGCGGCGTATTCCGTCGCGGGGCGTTTTAAATCCAGCGCCATGCGGGGACCGACCACCGGGTCCATCTGGTCAAGTTGGGTGCGCAGACGCTTTTCATGAATAACACAGGCCTCCGCGCTGCTGATGGAGCCGCGGATCGCCATGGCGATTTTCGCTTCCGGATAGGCGATGGTCGTGACATGGGCGCCAAGTTCGGCAAACACCGTTGCGCAATCCCGCACGGATTTTTCAACCTCCGGGTCCAGGTCGTCGTAAAACACGTCTTCCGGTATGCCGACGCGCAGTTCTTTTACACCCGCCTTCAGGTTTTCCAGAACATCATGCGTTTGCACGCCAATTGTCGTGTCGTCCGCGCGGTCCTCGCCCTGTAGCACTTGATACACAAGGGCGGCGTCTTCGACCGATCGGGTGAGCGGACCGACGGAATCGAGCGTCCAGCTCAGGGGAAAAACCCCATGGCGGCTGATGCGGCCGACCGTGGTTTTCAGCCCCACGGTTCCACAGAG
>JAESSL010000384.1 GCA_016764135.1 Alphaproteobacteria bacterium | reverse complement strand
CCGCGCCCCACCGCCGCCATTGTTGGCGCCAATCCCGCCGCGCCGACAATGGCGGAAATCACCAGTTCAGAGGGGCGTTTCGCCGCCTCCACAATTGCGGCGGCTCCGGCGCCAACTTCGATAGCCGTTCCCGCCAGCGCGTCCTTTACCGCCTTGTAACAATCTTCATCGCCAATCGCGACGAATTGAGGCCGTAGCTTCAAGGCTTGCTCAACCAGCAATTCCGCATTCCGCCACGCCGTCAGCGCCTCAACTACGTAATCGTCAGGGTTTCTCTCGATCAAATCGATCGTGCTGCATCCGACTGAACCGGTGGACCCCAGAATCGTTACGGACTTTGGCGACCCTGTCTCGGTCTGCGCCGTTACAGCCATGTGACTGAACTCCCATTTAGTAACCAAATCATCAGACCCGCCGTCGGGAATACCGTCAAGAACCCGTCAAACCGATCAAGTAATCCACCATGCCCCGGAATAATAGCGCCTGAATCCTTTACGCCATATCGGCGTTTTAGAGCTGATTCGACCAAATCGCCACACTGCGCAAGCAGACCTAAAGCACTCCCGGCCAAGGCGTAAATTAAGGCGGGGTTCTTGTTGAACAAAATTGCCATCGCAAATGCCACGCCACCGGCGCACAAAGCGCCACCGATTAAACCTGACCATGTTTTTCCCGGGCTTATTCTTGGCGCCATCTTGGGGCCCCCAAACGTACGACCCACAATGTACGCCCCGATATCCATCGCAACCACGACGCATAGCAGAAAAACTACAGTTAAAAAGCCGTCTTCATTCCAGTTTCGCAACCAGACCATCGCCATTCCCGCGCTTGCGATATAGGGAAGGCAAAACGTGGTAATTGCGGAATCAGCGATCTTTCTGAATTTACTCCAGAACCATATGACCAGCGTCCCCACGCATACGATCCCAACCGATGTACTGGAATGCCCGAACTGCAAAAAAAGGATTGCAACGACAGCAATACATGCAATCGCCATAGAAATAAGTTTATTGTCCCCGCCGGCGCTTAAACGGGTCCATTCAACGCACATACCGCCAGACGCGACAGCTATAACAACCGCAAACCACCAGCCGCCAAGCCATACGACGCCGAGTGCGAACGGCAGCAGGATGGCGCCAGAAATGACGCGCAGGCGTAAATTATTTTGCTTAAGGGTTTTCAACGGCCAAGCCAAATCGGCGTTCTCGAGAATTGAATATTTGTATCGCCGCCTTGAGGTTTTTCTCTCCAAAGTCCGGCCATAAACAGTTATCAAAAACAAGCTCGGTATACGCAAGCTGCCACAACAGAAAGTTACTGATGCGTTGCTCTCCACTGGTGCGAATCAACAAATCCGGATCCGGGATATCCGCAGTAAGAAGACGGTTGGTTACATGGTTTTCATCAATTTCATCGAGCCGAATATTTCCCTCAGCCACCTCAAGGGCGATAGCGCGTACAGCGGCTGTAATCTCCTGCCGCGCGCCGTAACTCAACGCCAACACCAGCGTCAGGCTTTCATTAGATTTGGTTTGCTCTTCGGCGAAATCAATCAACTTTATCGTGTCTGAACTGAACTTCGTCCGATCGCCGATAATACGAATTTTTACGCCCTTCGCGTGCAAATCCGCTGTTTCTGACTGTAGATAAAACCGCAACAGCCGCATCAGCTCGCCAACTTCCTTCTCAGAGCGGTTCCAGTTTTCCGAAGAAAACCCAAACAGCGTCAAATAGGAAAGGCCGAGATCACCGGCCGCCTGGATCGTGCGGCGGACCGCTTCTGCGCCTTTTCGATGGCCGAAAATTCTCGGCAACCCGCGCGCTTTCGCCCAGCGGCCGTTGCCATCCATGATTATTGCGACATGGCTCGGGCCCGTCACAGTGTTGTGGTCCGAAACGCCCCCCATATCGTCACACCTGTAAAATTTCGCTCTCTTTGGATTGTAGCGCAACGTCAATTTTTTTGACGTGATTGTCAGTCAATTGCTGAATTTCATCGGAGTACAAACGATGGTCATCTTGTGATAAGTCACCATTTTTTTCGGATTTCTTTAAATGGTCCATGCCGTCCCGCCGTACGTTGCGAACTGCAACACGGGCCTGTTCCGCATATCGACTAGCAATTTTTGTAAGTTCAACGCGACGCTCTTCACTTAGATCCGGAATGGGCACTCGGATCAAATTTCCTTCGGTTTGTGGATTCAAACCGAGATTAGAATTACGAATTGCTTTTTCAACGGCCTTTACGAGGCCTTGATCCCAGACCTGGACTGTCAACATACGCGCTTCTGGCACGCTGATATTACCAATCTGATTCATCGGTGTTTGCGCGCCATAAGCGTCTACCGTAATAGGCTCCAGCAGACTCGCAGACGCCCGTCCCGCGCGGAGGCCGCCAAATTCCCGTCCAAGCGCCTCTAGGGCACCCGTCATACGCCGTTCTATATTATCCAGATCAATATCAGCCATCACCGTCTCCCCATTCTATAAAAGGTGATTGTTTCACGCATCAGTAATCGTCGTGAAAGTACCCTTTCCTTTTATCACATCGGCAAAGCCGCCTGCACGGTGAATTGAAAACACAATAATCGGAATTTTATTTTCACGTGCCAATGAAATTGCCGCCGCATCCATAACGCGAAGATCACGCGACAAAACTTCCAGATACCCGAGTTTGTCAAAACGAACGGCGTCAGGGTTTTTCATGGGGTCGGAATCGTAAACGCCGTCCACCTGCGTCGCTTTCAAGAGCGCGTCACAGTCCATTTCGGAGGCGCGGAGAGCTGCCGCTGTATCCGTCGTAAAAAACGGATTTCCCGTTCCCGCTGCAAAAATAACAATCCGGCCCTTTTCCATATGCCGAATAGCGCGCCGGCGTATGTAGGGCTCAGATACCGACTGCATTGGGATCGCGGACATCACACGCGTCGGCAAGCCGCAGTTTTCTATGGCGTTTTGCATAGCCAGGGCGTTTATCACTGTCGCGAGCATACCCATATAATCAGCATTCGTCCGCTCCATGCCTTCAGCTGCGCCAGCGACGCCGCGGAAGATATTGCCGCCGCCGATGACAACGCTGACTTCCACACCTAGATTGTGGACCACCAGAATTTCTTCAGCAATCCGGCGGGTAACATCAGGGTCAAGGCCGTATTCCCGCTCTCCCATGAGAGCCTCACCAGATAATTTCAGCAATACACGCTTGAAACGTGGTTTATCTGTATCCGGCATTTTGCGACCCGTCCCCTGTGTTACCGCACTAATATTTAACGATTAAGGATCACCCTGCGAGGGTTGCGGCAACCTCATCGGCCAGATTATCAACAACCTTTTCAATTCCCTCACCAAGCGCAAATCGAACGAACCCCGTCACGGTGATTGGTGCGCCAGCTTCTTTAGCGGCGTTTTCCAGTACCTTCGAAATGCGTGTTTCATTGTCGACGACGAAAACTTGCTCAAGAAGCACAGATTCCTCAAAGTATTTACGCAACCTGCCCTCGACCATTTTGACGATGATCTCTTCTGGGCGTCCGCTGTCACGCGCCTGTTCCGTCAAAATGTTACGTTCACGCTCAAGTTCTTCTGGCGAAACGTCATCCCGGGATACGCATTGAGGCAAAGCCGCTGCAACATGCATGGCAAGTTGCTTGCCCAGCGATTCAAGAACCGCTTTATCCCCGGTCGATTCGAGAGCGACCAGGACGCCAATTTTTCCGAGACCAGGCGCGAGAGCGCCATGCACATAAGGGACGACAGCGCCATTCTCCACTGACAGCGTCTCACAACGCCGAATGGACATATTCTCGCCAATGGTCGCAATTTTATTAGTCAATTCTTCCGCAACTGAACGCCCGGTCTCTGGGTATGAGGCCCGTTGTACAGCCTCAATATCGCCGTTCTCTGAAAGCGTAGCGCTCGCGATAGTCGAGACAAAAGATTGAAAATCTTCGTTTCTGGCAACGAAATCCGTTTCGGAATTAACTTCAACGATTGCGCCCTTTACGCCTTCGGAGATGGCGGATACCAACCCTTCCGCAGCGACGCGGCCTGATTTCTTAGCTGCCTGCGACAAGCCTTTTTTCCGAAGCCAGTCGACCGACGCTTCAATATCACCGTCGGATTCCTTCAGCGCATTTTTGCAATCCATCATGCCAGCGCCGGTTTTTCCGCGCAGCTCTTTTACCATTGATGCGGTAATTGTCATTTCGACCTCTCTCATTGCACATACCGCCAAAAATTCAGCGGTATGG
>JAESSL010000383.1 GCA_016764135.1 Alphaproteobacteria bacterium | reverse complement strand
GGCGCCATCCTTGGCGCGGTGCTGGGCAACGAGGTATCCAAGTCGGTTCGCGAGAATGATCGCCGCCAAGCGCAAACGACGTTGGAGACTATTCCGACAGGTCAAACGGTTTCATGGCGTAACCCTGACACCGGGGCGAACTATAACATTACGCCCACCGTGACCTATCAGGAACCAACAGGTCGGTACTGTCGCGAATACTCCACCTGGGTTTTTATCGATGGCTATGAAGAAAAGGCGACGGGGACGGCGTGCCGCGCGCCGGACGGCGCCTGGCGCCCGGTCTCCAAATGAACGGGGCGCTTCTCATGGAAAAAATCCGATTCCACCCAATTGTCGCTGCGCTTTTAACGCCGGTGCTGCTGGCTGTATTGATTGCGTCCAGTACGGCGCAGGCTGCAAATGATCGACTGTTTTCGAGCTTTGCCCGGACAATTCTGCAGACCTTGAACGCCGCGCCGGTGGACAGTTTACCGGCGACCAATGGGTATGGTGCGCCGCGTATCGCCGTGCGCACCGTTGGCGCTGAAACGCCGGAAATTGCGGCTAACTATACGCGCCAATTGCTACTGGCGTTGCAAAAACAGGCAAAGGGCCGGTTTGCATTCGTCGCGCTGGATTCGTTGGACCGGCTAATTCTCGACATAAAGGCGGAAGGGACGCCTACGCCGGAAGCGACCGCACGCATCCGGAATTTGCGGGTGAATGCGCGCGCGGATGTTCTCGTAGCGGGGACGGTGCGGCGGAAAAATGGCGAAACCCGCTTGTCCTATCAGGCCATCAATACGGAAACGGGCGCCTTGTTGGCCAGTACCGCCAGTCGGTTGGTCTATACGAGCTCCCGCCCCGCGCCGCGCATCGAGCCGCCAAACATCGAGCCGCCAAATATTGAGCCGAGGAAAAAAACGGCGTCGCATCAAAGCGGTTATCGCACCACGGTGCAGGAGGCCGAGCAAATGTTGTTCGACAAAGGGTACGACCCTGGCCCCATCGACGGTCACCTGACTTCTGAAACCCGCGCTGCGTTGCGTCGATATCAACAGGATTCGGCGATGCCCATGAACGGTCGGTTGACCCGGCGGGTCGTCAATAATTTGCGTCGCGATACGCGCGCCATCGTGTTTTAGGGAGATCCATCCAATGCGACATGCGCCACAAGACAACGCCATGACAGAAATTGCGCTGGCCCTGGCTATGGGATTTTTCAGCATCATGGTGTTGACGTTGATTTCCTTTGGCGCGCCCGCGGTTGAGCGGTCCCGTCAAATGGAAGCTGTGACCGTGATGCCGACGAAGGGTCAGGCCAGCGGGGCGGCAACGAAAACATCGTGGGAAGATTTAATCGTTATCGTCGATGCGGGCCGGTATCTGGGCGCGAATATGAAAGAACTACCGCCCTCCGTGATCAACGCGCATGTGGGGCGGGTCGTGCTGGCCATTGATCCTGCTATGCCGTTGCAACGGGTCATCGAGGTGCGGGGAAAATTGACGGCGCGTGACCTGGTCATCGTCAATTTGAACGATGCGTGGCGCGCCGCCCTGTCAACGAACAAGGAGGGCGTTCGATGAACGCACCGTCTCTTACATTGCCTCTCACCTCTCGACGTCAATTCATTTTGGCTCTTCTGGGAGTTTCTTTCGCCGGGGCCGGTTGCGCGGCGCCGAGTGCGAACGCCAGAACCCCCCGCCGTCTACCACGCGCACAGATAAAGGCGATGGTGGTGCGCGAAGCGTATGATTTGGGGGTTCCCGCCGCATTAGCGCTGGCGGTCGCTCATGCGGAATCCAATTTCAATCCGACGGCGGAAAGTCATCGGGGTGCGCGCGGCGTCATGCAAATCATGCCGGCGACAGCACGTGGCGAATACGCCATTCGCGCAGAGCAATTGTGGAACCCTCGGATCAATATTCGCCTTGGACTCCATTTTTTACGCCGGTTGATAGACCGGTATGGTGGCAGGGTCGACTGGGCGTTGTCTTATTACAACGGCGGGTCGGCGGTCGGGCCGCCATCGCGCGCCCGCGTTATTCCGGCCACCCGCGCTTATGTGCGCAAGGTCGAGCGCCTTCGCAATCGATACCGCCGAGCCTTGGCGCGCGGCGAAGTCTAACAAAATCCTAACCCACAAATGACCAGACTTTACCTGAATAATCTGCTTTTAAAGGAGACCAGTGATGACAGTTAAGAGAATAATTTTGCAAACGGCCGGGTTCGGCGTGATGGCGGCGGTGCTTGGCGCCTGCAATCTGACCTCTGGCGGCGCCGCCGTGGACCCGACCGACGGCGTCGGGTTTCGTCAGGCGCGTTATGCGGAAGTCATGCGGGTCAATTCTTTTCAGTCCTGCCGAGAAGAAGCGCTGTTAATGGACCGACAGGCGCGCAAACGCGGCGCCGCCGGGGCGTATCTGACGAGCGCCACGATTATGGAAAAGTGTGAGGCTGGTCTCGGCGGATCGCCGCGCGGCGTATCCCATGACGACCGCATGCGCTTGGCCGCCCTCGCAATCATCAATTTTCTCAAGGGCGGCGATTCTGAAAAGGCGCGCCAATCTCTTTCGAAATTCCAACGCACCTATCCGGGTGAAGACATTTATTTCGGCGATGGATCGTCCTTTATCGCAACGGCGGAGCTGCTGCTGGGGCGCTCGCGAAAAATGGGGTTTGGCGAATTCGCAGTCCTGAACGTCAACCGCACCGTCAAAAATGAAATGCGTCGTCTGGCGCATTGGAAAGACAAGTAGTCGCCCGACCCAAGAAAACGAATTCAAAGTTTAAGGAGGATCTCATGATTCCTGCAAAACCTACGATATTTTTACTGGCCGCCGCTGTTGCTCTCGCGTCCGTCCCGGCCGGTGCGGCGCCTGCCATCTGGGCGCCAAAGGCCAGCGAGAGGCTGATGAAGTTGCCGGGAAATTTTTTGAAGAAAGCGGTCGAGAACGATTTTACCAACTCCCGTCTCGGTGTCGAGATGGCGGAGACGGATCAGAAAGTAGGTTTGAAAAAGGAGACCCTTGCGGATCTCCAAGCCGCCGTGGAATCCGCTGACGGGGATCTGAGAACAGAGCTGACGCACCGGTTTTTGGTGGAGAAAAAGCGCTTTCTGGAGTTAATGCGCGATCAGCAAGACCTACGGCGCCGTCGCGCGCAAACTAAAGTGTCGCTATATGAAAAAATGCTGCGGAAGTTAACCGCGAAGACCAGGGGGGGCGCCCCGTCTCGCCTTGCGCTTGTCGCCAATCAAAAAGCCGCGCGGGAACGGTTTGAAAAATCCGCCGCTCGGATTGACGCACAACTTTTTCGCTCCTCCGTCACGGCGGAAAGTAAATATGCGCGCGATTACGCAACCAACCTCGCGGCGATTGAAAATCTGGCGCAGGCCATCAACGCGCATCCCATGAATCAGGCGCCGGAAGTCGACGGGCGCCCGGTTAGTCAGGCTGAATATTTACGGCGGCTGATTACCGAAAACGAAGCCGAAGTCGCGCTCGTCGATCAGGAGCGCGCCATCCTCGGCTTTATGGCGAAACTGGTGTCGCTTGATGCGTTGGCGCTGTCCGAAGGGGTTGCGGAGACGGTCGCCCTGACAGACCCGCAAAAGACGCCGGGCCGGCTTACGTCTGCGCTCGATTTTTTCGTCGCCCGATAACGAAACCCAAATACAGGAGATCATCATGAAAAACATGATTAAAACGACTGTTTTCGCCACCGCAATTCTGGCCTTGAGTAGCAACGCATGGGCGGGCGCTTTGGAGAATATGGAGCGAGAGCGCGCTATCATGCTGGAGACCTTGCTGTCCGGCGATATCGTCGCCAGTGAGAAACGTAGCCGGGGCGCGATTTCGAGCGCCCGTCTGATTGATCTGGAACGCATGGTTCTGCGCGACAAAAGTCTGGTGGGGAAAAACACGCCGTTGGTTCGCGCCGCCTTTGAAAATTACGATTTGACCTTTCTGGTCCACGCGGCGGCGGAAAAAAATCGATCGCCGCTGGATCACTGGATGACGGAAATTGGCGTGTCGACGCAGACAATTCTGAACGCCAGAACCGGGCGCCGTTGATATGCCCGCACTCTTAAAAACCCTGTCCCAAGGGTCTCAGGCCGCCAGCCTTGTTTTGGGCGCCGTGGTTTTGGCCGGGGCGGGGGCGGCGTTGATGACGTCCAGCGACGCCGCCGCTGTCACGCAATGGTCGTTTGACGTCCTGGGCGTCGGGTTTTTGTGTTTGCTGGCGAGTTTGATCTTTGTCGCAACCTTCGCCCTTGTTCGCATGAGCGGGTCGGAGCCGGGAGACGCGCGCTACGGGTTTTGGCTGGAGGTTGGCGTTCAAGCGGCGAATGGCGTCTCGACCCTGGCGCTGACCTTTACCTTATTGGGCATCAGTTTGGGGATTGGCGGGCTTGCCGGTCAGGAACTGACGCCGGAAACGGTGCAACCGGTC
>JAESSL010000382.1 GCA_016764135.1 Alphaproteobacteria bacterium | reverse complement strand
CATGAAGTCGTATACCCGGAACGCGAGGAGCAATTGAAGTCTCTCGGACTGGCGTCGTCGGCCATTCAGGCGGAGATCTCGAAAGTGGGCGGACGTAAAGTCATCCTGCTGATCGATTCCTGTAAATCCGGCGGCGCTCTCGTAGCCTTCCGGGGATTTGAGGAACGTAAAGCCTTGCGGCAACTGGCCCGGTCCAGCGGCATGCATATCGTCGCCGCCGCCGCGCAAGATCAGTTTGCGGGCGAGGTCGCACGACTCAATCACGGCGTCTTCACCTATGTCGTTCTGGAGGCGCTGGCCGGCAAGGCCGACGGATCACCAAAAGACGGCGTGGTGTCGGTTCGGGAAATGCTGAGTTATGTCGAGAACCGGATGCCGGAATCAGTCGTCAGGAACGATCCCAGGCGCAATACCCGGTTGTTGATTCCCGCGGTATGGATTTCCCGATCCTGGTTGGTAACTAGGTCGTTGGTAATTAGGTCAGCGCAACCGAGACTACTCTATTAGGCGTCATTCGCCTTCAAACGCTGCTGTTTGTCACCGTTACGTTCGGTCGGCAAACAGCAGCGTTTTTCATTTAAGCAGGGACGGAACGCCTTAATTCGGCATTTGCAGTACTGCGATGGCCTGGGAATCACACCCGCGCGCGCCCATAGCGCCGGCCAGGATCGCCTTGTTTGCGGCAAACGCGGCGTGAATAACCCGCAGGGTCAACTCCGTTTCCGTTTTCGCGGGTTGCAGCAGTAGTTGATATGTCGCGCCATCCGTAACCGGCATGGATTTTGGCCAAGGTTGCTCGGACTCACCGGCAGGCCAACGCACAACGGCCGCTTCGCTGCTGCCCTTGCGCTCAAACCAGATCTTCTCCAGCTTTTCGCCACGCGGCATCCAAAGCGTTAAATCCTTACCCTCGATGGCGCATTGTGACCCGCTGGCGCTGACGTCAATGCGATACGGATCACGTCCCCGCGCAGAGGCCGCATCGCGGATCGCCCCAAGCTGCGACGCATCCTTGCCTTCGCCAGAGACGATTACCGACAACGCGGTCAAAAGCTTGCTCTTGTTCCGGTCCGACACAGAAGGATCGAGAACGCCTTTATAGGGGCCCACAATATTAATCACCTTCCCGGTGGGCGAGATCAGGGAGAGTTTGTTGCCCTTTCCGACGCTGACCTCCTGAGACCCCTCAATGATCATGCCCGCGTCAAACCCAAGTATCGTCGAACTGGTTATCAGCAATTCACCGGCATTGACCGCGCTGCCTGAAAAGACCAACGCGAACAGAAAGCCGCTCAGAATAGTTCGTATTCGTTGCATGACCACTCCTCTTTAATTCTGCGCGCCGCCTGGCGTCGCGCCCTCGTTTCAAATATACCGACTCGACATTAACGGCGACCGACCTTAGGTTGCGTCTCTTTTATTACCAAAGGCGGTTCCCATGGCGTTAAAAGATTTTGATCGGCGCCTCGTATCCCTGATCGCAGAGGCGCTGGACGCCGCCCAGAACAAGGAAGAACTTGGTTCCATCTGTTACCATTTGACCCGAGCCGCGTGCTATCTGCACAGTCAGGAATTCGGTACGGATAACGGACAGCGTTTAATGGGCCATGTCTCCACAAAGATTTTCGACGAAATGAGCGATGGCAAGGCTGACGACAAGGTTGAAGATAAGGACAGTGAAAAAACTGATTCTGAAAAATCCGACCCAGCAAAATAAAGCCCGCGCCTAAGCGCGCAGGACGGCGTTTTCAACATCATCAGTGACCGCATCAAAAATCCTTTTCCAGATCGCCGCTCCTTTTTCATCGCCACGCTCCAACATCTCATATTCACCTTGCGCCGCAATTTCGACAGCCTTGTCT
The DNA here is from genome assembly GCA_016764135.1 of Alphaproteobacteria bacterium. Taxonomy (GTDB): domain Bacteria; phylum Pseudomonadota; class Alphaproteobacteria; order UBA8366; genus JABJJH01. The sequence continues at coordinate 1,151 of JAESSL010000382.1, read as the reverse complement.
CCATGCTGCTCGATCAGCATCCGCGCGCTCATGATAATGTCGATATTAGAATCCATACTGACATTATAACGACGAATGGGGGTTGAGGAACGACTCATCCTTGTTTCTGAAAACCTTTCTATAGCACTCCGCGATATTCGTTTAACACATTGAATTTACGCCATATTAAGGTCCTCTTTATCCTCTTTGGCGCGCCATTTTAATTTTAATATCCATAAAATTTTATATCTGTGACGAAGGTCACATGAAATCTTTCGTATAAAACCTATATTATTTGTATGGTATTTTATGTTTATTATTTGTTAATGATTTTTAAATCTAAATTAAACCACAATTCAGGCCAATCCCGCCATACGGCGTGGGCCGCGTTGTGGCTATCCGCCCTCTTGTGCCTATCCGCGCCGGCGCTGGTATTGGCGGCGCCGGGCGGCCATGCGTCTGCGCAAACGACCTCTTCGGAAAAACCGAATACTGGGTTGGCTCTTCTAAAGGCGAAAAAACTCGCCGCAGCGCCGGATCTCGACAGTTTCGCCGCGTTGCGCCTGTTTTTTAACGCCGTGCAGAACGACGACGACAATATTCTGAAACGCGCAGGCCATCTTTTACACTCCCTGTCCGGCGAAGATGAAGAGAGCGCCCGGCGCATATCGGCCGCTGCGTCCCTGACCCTTGAGTCCGGGCGGGCGTCAAAAGTGCGTATTGCAGAGGAATATCGCCTGCCCCCGGGCACCGTCGGGTGGGATTTTGGCGCTGAAGACAGCGTGCTTCACCCGGGATTTAATCTGGTGTCGCCATCGGACTTTTCAAACCAGTCGGGCGACGCCTCTGTTCACGCCAACCCTGCGGTAAGCGGGTCGGCGTTGGCGGATGGCGTTGACGGCGTTTATGAGTTCAAGAGCGCCCTCGAAAATGGCGTTTATCGAATTTTGATCGTGTATCCGCAGTCCAAAAGCGCCCTCGCCGAATATGACGAAGACGGCCACCCCTTTGGCCCGAAAATCAATATCAACGGCGCGGAAGTTGAAACGCATCCGACGGATTCCACCATCGCCGCAACAAACATGACCAATGGGGGCGACAGCAAGCCAACGCTTACAATCGGCGTGCAAACCTGGGTCGTGGTCTCAAACGGTGAATTGACGATTGATTTT
>JAESSL010000381.1 GCA_016764135.1 Alphaproteobacteria bacterium | reverse complement strand
CCACAATTGGCGATGATGCTGGCGGAAGAAGCCAGTCAGAGCGAAGTGGGCGTGTTTTCAGAGTTTCGTTTTGAAACGGAGGAGGAATGGCGCGAATTTCACATCGGCGCCTGGCTCCATGATTGCGGAAAAGTAATCACGCCTGAATATGTGGTCGACAAGGCGACAAAGCTGGAGACGATATACAACCGGATTCATGAAATTCGGACGCGCTTTGAAATTCTCTTGCGAGACGCTGATATTGAGCGATTGACCAAAACCCTTTCAGGGGTCGACGCCGACGCCGCGCAAAAGGCGTTCGAGGCTCGCAAGGAAGCGTTGATTGAAGATTTCTCTTTCGTCGCCAGCAGCAATCTCGGTGCGGAATTCATGCATGCGGAAGATATCGGGCGATTAAAGCAGATCGCTAAAAATACGTGGCTCCGAAATTTTGATGACCGCCTCGGCCTCGCTCATGACGAACTGGGCCGTTATTCGACAGAGGCTGCTCCGCTGCCGGTGAGGGAAAACCTCCTCGACGACAAACCGCATCATATTCTTGAGCGGCAGGGGGGCATTCATCAGATGTATGAAGAGTTTGGGTTTTTGCTGAATATTCCGGAACATTTGCATAATTTTGGCGAGTTGACGAACCTTTCAATTCAGCGCGGGACGTTGTCGGAGGAAGAGCGTTTTATCGTAAATCAGCACATTATGCAGACAATTGCGATGCTCGAACGATTGCCGTTTCCCAAGCATTTACAACGCGTGCCAGAATATGCTGGCACCCATCATGAAGCCCTGAACGGGAAAGGCTATCCGCGTAAATTGAAGAAGGAAGACTTGTCGGTTCCGGCGCGCATAATGGCGATTGCAGATATATTCGAGGCCCTGACAGCATCCGACCGGCCCTATAAAAAACCAAAGACTCTTTCGGAATCGGTCCGGATTTTAAGCTTTTTCAAGAAGGACGGGCACATAGATCCAGACCTCTTTGATCTGTTCCTGACGTCCGGCGCCTATAAACGGTATGCCGATGAGTTTTTAGACCCCAGTCAAATTGACGAGGTTGATATCGGTTCGTACCTCAATTAACGACCAGTGCGGCCCGCCCCCTAGCGCGTAAAACAGCCTTGAAAACTTTAAATTAAAGAATATATACCTATATACAAAGGGTGGGATTTTAAAGCCCGATGGATAAATTTTAAGGCCTGAATGTTGAACCTGAATGTTGAAAATGTATACGAATGCTAATCGCTGTTAATGATTTTAGGGGGTGGGCCTTAATATTTCCGGTCGAAATAGAGTTGAAATAGGGCCGAAATAGGATTGGAGTCTCGTGCCCGGGATCAGCGAAAATAGACCCGCTGACCCCGGCGTTCGGATTTCTAGAGCGCGGCGATGACCATGATTTCGATCGACAGGCCGGGCGCGGCCAGCGGGGCTTCGACCGTGGCGCGGGCAGGGGCGTTTTCCGGATCGACCCAGGCGTCCCAAACGGTGTTGAAACGCGCCCAGGTGCTGATATCGGTAAGCCAGATTTGCGAGGACAGCAATTTCGACTTGTTGGTGCCGGCTTTCTCCAGAAGCGCGTCGATTTTGTCGAGGATCTGTTGGCATTGAACTTCAACCGTAGCGGAGCGGTCATCGGCGGTAATGCCGGACAGGTAGACGGTGTCGCCATGCACGACGGCCTTGGTCATGCGCGGGGTGTTTTCGATACGTTTGATGGACATGGTTCTTCCTCTATGTTTCGGTGAATCGGATTTCGGTAAATTAGGCGTTTATGACGCAAACATTGTTTTAAACAGGCGGAGAAAGCAACGATGATCGAAACGATCATGGATCGCGTCAACAAGAATGCGGGTCTGGTGCGGCGAGGGCGGTATGTGACGCTCGATTTTCTGGTTGGAATCGGCGATGTGGACTATATTTTTCGGATCGACCGAGGTCGAATCGAATCCGTAACGCCTCGGACCAAGGCCATGGTGACTGGTCATTTTTCCATCCGCGCTGCGGATGACGTCTGGGCGGAATTCTGGAAGCCTATGCCACGACGCGACTATCATGATCTGTTTTCCATGTTCGCAGCGGGCCGCGCGCAGCTTGACGGTGATGTGACGCCCTTCATGCAGAATATTCGCTATTTTAAAGATGTGCTTGCGGCGCCGCGTCCTGTTGCGAATAAGCCCCGACCCGTTACGAAAAAGGAGGGCTGAATCGTGCCGGATTTTGAACCGATCAAGTTTGAACCAATTACGGGCCGCTATTTCACCATGAATGTCGACGGCGATCCGGTGCGGGTTTATGTCGAGGAGGCGGGCGCCGGGACGCCGCTGGTGTGTTTGCACACGGCTGGGTCGGATGGTCGGCAGTTTCGCCATTTGATGACGGATCCTGCGGTGACGGATCATTTTCGGGTCATCGCCTTCGACATGCCCTGGCATGGTAAATCCAATCCTCCGGTCGGGTGGGAGGACCAGGAATATCAACTGACGACGGATTTATATCGGGATACGGTGCTGGCGTTTTGCGACGCGATGGCGCTTGAAAACCCGGTGGTGATGGGCTGCTCCATGGGGGGGCGGATTGTGTTGCATCTGGCGTTGGATCATCCGGATCGGTTCAAGGCGGTCATCGCGCTTGAAGGCGCCGATCGGCTGGAGGGGTATTACGATCTGGAATGGCTGCACCGCCCCGATGTGCATGGGGGTGAGGTCGCCGCCGGGTTTGTATCCGGGCAGGTCGCTCCCCAAAGTCCCGATGAATTTCGCTGGGAGACCTTGTGGCATTACATGCAGGGCGGGCCCGGGATCTTCAAAGGTGATTTGCACTTCTATTGGGTGGATGGCCATTTTGATGACCGCTCGGCGAAGATCGATACCTCACGATGCCCCGTGTACTTGTTGTCCGGTGAATATGATTCGTCCTGCACGCCGGAGCGGACAGAGGCCACCGCCGCCCGTATCAAAGGGTCGAGCGCGACCGTCATGCCGGGAATAGGGCATTTTCCTATGTCGGAAAACCCGGCCCTGTTTCGGGAGTTTATCTTGCCGGTGTTGGAAAAAATTAGAAGTTAGGGCAAATCTGAAATCAGGGATTTATAGAGGTCGAGGGTGTCTGCGACGACGCGCGCCTCGCTGAACTCCGCCACGGCGGCGTTGCGGGCGTTGGCGCCCAGTCTGGCGCGCAAGACTGGATCCTCGGCCAGTCGTTGCAGTGCGTCCGCCAGCGGTTCCACGGATTGCACGGGAACCAAAAGGCCGGTGTCGCCGTCGCGACAGATTTCCCGGCACCCGGGCGCATCGGT
>JAESSL010000380.1 GCA_016764135.1 Alphaproteobacteria bacterium | reverse complement strand
GGCTTCTTCGCGAGGGCGCTGAAATGTGTTACGGCCAATAATGGAGCCGCTGCCGCCGCCGTCGCGGATTAACCGAATTTCGTCCAGCACGCCGTCCAGATCTTTGGCTGCGCCGCCGGAGAACACAACGATCCGACGACCGTTGAACGCGGATTGCACCACATGGGCGATGCGCGCGGGCAGGGTGGAGATGTCGATATTTTCAGCCTCGTACACCTTGCGCGCTTCGTCCTGCATAATGTGATCGGTTGGCGGTTTCACCTTGATGATATGCGCGCCGAGCAGGGCCGCAATCTGAGCGGCGTAGGCGATGACGTCGACAGCGGTTTCACCTTCTTTGGTGATGCTGCCGCCGCGTGGATAGGACCATACAACGCTCGCAATGCCGTAGGATTTCGCTTCCAGCGACATTTCCTTGATTTCCTCCATCAACGGATACTGGTAATCCGAACCTGGATAGATCGCAAATCCGATGGCGGAACAGCCAAGGCGCAAGGCGTCCTTAACACTGGCGGTGACCGCTTGATCCTTGTTGGTGGACACGCTGTTGCCGTTGTTGCATTTCAATATTGTCGGGATCGCGCCGGCAAAGCTGTCGGCGCCCGCCTCGATCATGCCAAGCGGCGCGGCGTAAGCCGACAGCCCGGCGTCGACGGCTAGTTGAAAATGGTAATGGGGGTCATAGGCGGCTGGGTTTTTTGCAAAGCTGCGCGCCGGACCATGTTCGAATCCCTGATCGACTGGGAGAATGAGGACGCGACCGGTCCCGCCCAGTTTGCCGTTCATCAGGATCCGCGCGATATTCGCCTTCGTTCCGGGGCAATCGCTCTCGTAATTCGCCAAGATTTTTTTGACGCGCTGGGTGACCCTCATTGCGGCGTTTCCTTATCTGATAGGGTGAAAATTGTTGATAAATGAATACCCGACATAAGACGGGTTTTCAATGTTTGCGGGTGCGAAAATATAATTCGCGGGGTTTGTGGCTGCGAAAATATATTTCGCGGGATCGAACATCACCGACGCGTCGCGTTGGAGCGGCAGGTCAGCCACGTAGCCAGTTTTCGCAAGCAGCCAGCAAAAATTCTGGTTCCTGACGGATATCGGAGAGGGAAAGTAAGGCCGGTCTGGCTTGAATCGCTTGGGCATCGAGCTGCGCCGCGATATCGGCGACCTTATCAAACGCGGGACCGCCAATGCGTACGCAGGCAATACCTTCGCGTAGCGCGGCCAGCGCCAGTCCGGGGTGATCGCCGCAATCCAGTGTCGCCAAAATCGAGGCGCCGGGGAATTGTGCGCGGGCGTCTTTCACCAGATGGGCGAACCACGATGGTCCGGCATAGGCGGCGGCGCCCTCTGCGCTGATGAGCATCAAGGGGGTGCGAATCGCAACGGCGGCGTTAACCGCCGCCGTTGCCTGAATCGGATTGGTGACCTCAATCACTTTTAACGTTGAGGCGACCAGTTGTTCAATCAGCCGAGTTTTCCCATGGCCACCGCAGTGTCGGACATACGGTTGGAGAAGCCCCATTCGTTGTCGTACCAAGCCATGACGCGTACGAACCTGCCGTCCATGACGACGGTTTGCGTCAGGTCGAATGTCGAACTCGCCTGATTGTGGTTGAAGTCGATCGAGACGAGAGGCTCGCTGTTGGTTTCCAGAATGCCTTTCAAGGGACCGCTCGCCGCTGCTTTTTCGATTGCGGCGTTAATTTCCTCGACGCTGGTGTCACGGCCCGCATCGAATGTCAGGTCAATCAGCGAGACGTTGGGGGCGGGAACGCGGATAGACGTGCCATCCAGCTTGCCCGCCAGTTCCGGCAGAACAATACCAACGGCCTTCGCGGCGCCCGTTGACGTGGGAATAAGAGAAACAGACGCGGCGCGCGTGCGCCGCAGATCGCCATGCAACGAGTCCACGGTGGATTGATCACCCGTGAACGCATGAATTGTCGTCATGAATCCACGTTCAATTCCGACAGCCTGGTTCAGGATATGGGCGACGGGAACCAGGCAGTTGGTGGTGCAGGAGTCGTTGGAAACAACCTTGTGGCTGGCGTCCAGTTGATCGTGATTGACGCCATAAACGACGGTCAGATCGGCGCCGCTCGCCGGGGCGGATACGAGAACGCGTTTTGCGCCCGCTTCCAGATGCATGGCCGCCTGATCGCGGGTGGCGAATATGCCGGTAGATTCGAAGGCGATGTCGACGCCAAGCTCTTTCCAGGGCAGTTTGGTCGGGTCGCGCTCGGCGCTGACCTTGATTTTGCCCCGGCCGAGATCAAGCCAGTCGTCGCCAACGTTAACGTCGCCCGGAAGCGTACCGTGGACGGAATCATATTTGAGCAAATGCGCGCTGGTGGCGACGGGCCCTAGATCGTTGATGCCGACAAATTCGATGTCATCGCGACCGGATTCTATCGCCGCACGCAGGACAAGCCTGCCAATTCTACCAAAACCGTTGATCGCGACCCGTATGGCCATCGTACTCTCCTAAATTTTGTTATCCATTGCGCCAAAAACACATGAAGTTTGTTTAGAGGGATTGTCGGCTCGGTACAAGCCGGACCCACGCAGCCTTGGGAGATTACAACCGACGCAATGCGCGGCGGCGCCTTAGAGAGTCGGTGCGCGTGAAACCGCATCGGCAATCTGTTCGACCAGATCGCCAATGACGCCGATGCTCAAGGATCCCAGTTCGGCGTCGCGCGCGCCGCTGGCGCCAATGGCGAAACTGCGAAAGCGTTCCCCGGTGGCGAAATTTATAAGATCGATTTGAGCGGTTACGTTGATCCGGTCGAACCGGTGCTGAACATTTAAAACGCGAATATCAACAAGCAGGACTCCTGCAGGGCGCCCGGCCGGGGGAGAGGTCAGTACGCGCCCAAAGTCGCCGCGTTGTTTCAGAGCCACGCCAAGATCCAAAACAATCTGTTGGCGCGCCAGCAGGCTCAACGACCCATCTCGATGAAGCGTCGTGGCGACGCTGGTGAACCGATGGGAGTGCGACGCCGCGCCGTCTGGCGACAAGGCGCAGGCCGCCAGAAACGCGGTGGCGAGGCCCAACAGCGTCGCCTTTTGGGCGAGACGTAAAAACCGTGAGATCATGACGCGCTTACGCCTAAAGGTGAGACTTGGCCGCCTCAACGACCTTCTCGGCGGTGATGCCAAAAAGGTTGTACAGGTCGCCGATGGGGGCGGATGCGCCAAAGCCGGTCATGCCGACAAAGCCGCCTTTTGCGCCCAGATAGCGATCCCAGCCTTGGGAAACCGCCGCCTCAACGCCGATGCGAACCGTGTCCGGACCCAGCACTTGATCACGATAACTCTCGTCCTGCTGGTCGAACAGCTCGTGGCAAGGCATGGAGACAACCGCGGCGCCAATGCCGTCTTTCTGCAACATATCCCGGGCGTTGAGTGCGATTTCAACCTCGGACCCTGTCGCCAGTAATGTCACTTTTCGGTCTCCTTCCGCTTCGCGCAGGATATAGCCGCCGCGCGCGGACAGGTTTTCGTCGGTATGCTCTTCGCGCACCGTTGGGACGCCCTGTCGGGTCAGCGCGATAACGCTCGGCGTTGTGCGCGCGTTCATCGCCAGCGCCCAGCATTCGGCGGTTTCGACCACATCGGCGGGACGCATCACCATAAGGTTGGGGATTGCGCGCAATCCAGCCAATTGCTCGACTGGCTGGTGCGTCGGCCCATCTTCGCCCAGCCCGATTGAATCATGGGTCATGACGTAGATAACGCGTTGTTCCATAAGCGCGGACAGGCGAATGGCGGGTTTGCAATAATCGGTAAAGATCAGGAAGGTCGCGCCATAGGGGACGAGACCGCCATGCAGGGCGATGCCGTTCATGGCGGAGGCCATCGCATGCTCCCGGACGCCGTAATATATATAGGACCCGCTGTAATCCTCAGGTGAAACCGGCGTCATGCCTTCGGCCAGCGTCAAATTCGATCCGGTCAGATCCGCAGACCCGCCGGCCAATGTGGGGATAACGCCGTTGAGGACATTCAAGGTCTTCTGGGACGCCTGACGCGTGGCGAGTTTTGGGCGTTCCGCCGACATCGCTTTTTTGAAGTCGTTGATGGCAGTTTCCCAACCGGACGGAAGGTCGCCGTCGACGGCGGACTGGAACGCGGATTGCGCATCGGCAGACGCGCCGTCAAAAACCTTGCCCCAAGCGGCGCGTTGCGCTGCGCCGCGTGCGCCAGCTTCGCGCCAGTTGGCTAAAATGTCGTCGGGCACATCAAAGGGAGCATGCGGCCAGTTCAGAAATTCGCGCGCGGCGGCGATTTCTGCGTCGCCCAGCGCTGCGCCGTGAGTCGCCGATGTGCCTTGCTTGTTGGGGGCGCCAAACCCGATGATCGTCTTGCAGGCGATCAAAGTCGGGCGGTCGGATGTTTTAGCGGCGGTGATGGCCGCGTCGACGGCATCTTTGTCGTGACCGTCAATGGCGGCGGTGTTCCATCCATATGATTGGAAACGCGCGCATTGATCGTCGCCGACGGTGAGGTTGGTTGGACCATCGATGCAAATACCGTTGTCGTCGAACAGTACGATGAGCTTGTTCAGTTTCAAATGCCCGGCCAGCGAGGCGGCCTCGTGGCTGATGCCTTCCATCAGGCAGCCATCGCCCGCGATGACATAGGTGTGGTGGTCGACCAAATCATCGCCATGGCGTGCGGCCATCATGCGTTCCGCCAGCGCCATGCCGACGCCATTGCCAATACCTTGACCGAGCGGCCCGGTTGTCGTCTCGATACCCGCCGCGTGTCCGTATTCGGGGTGACCCGCCGTGCGTCGGCCCAATTGGCGAAAATTACGGATTTCATCAATATCGATGTCTTTGTATCCGGTTAAATACAAAAGCGAATACAGGAGCATGGACCCATGTCCTGCAGAGAGGACAAAGCGATCCCGATCCGGCCAGTTCGGGTTGGCGGGGTCAAACTTCAAATGGCGGTCAAACAATACGGTGGCGACGTCGGCCATGCCCATCGGCATGCCGGGATGTCCAGAATTAGCGGCCTGAATGGCGTCCATGGAAAGGGCGCGGATGGCGTTCGCCATTTGGTCGCGGCGAACCGCGCCGGCGCTTGTCCCGGCGGTCGTCCCGGTGGTCGTATTGTCGTCAGAAGGCATCTGGATCACTCTCGATTATTCGCTCAATTCAAGTCATTCAATATATTCACCAGGACGACCGTTCAAAATCGCCCCGTATTAGCGGCGCATAGACGCTTAATTGCGAAAAATCCAGCTTTTGAGCGAGATCAAGCAGGACTCCCGCAAGAGTCCGCGCGAACATGCCCAGCCGTGCTGTTGGCGTCAATGCAATAAACTAACCCGCGCGCGGGTTTCTGAAAGAATTTCCTCTAATTTCGCACGGATTCCCGTCGTTGCGACGCCAAAGGCGAAGGTTTGCCACTCGTGCGTGTTGACGTGGTCAGGACGGCCTCGTATTTTGCCTTCTCAGCGTGGGATTTGGCTCCCGACCAGCTTGGTTATAGACCAGTCTGATGTCCGGCCGGTCTGGTGTCCGTATTGTCGGCGACGCATATACCTTGTGGTGTTGGACAGATACATGTCGCGGCTTGATGACGCCAAAATTCGACTGGAAACCGCCTTGAAGCGTTTAGAGGCTGTTTCCGACGACTGCGTTTCCGCAAAAGGGATGCAGGACTCGCTTGAATCCGCAACTCGGGAAAATAAAACCCTGCTCGACGCGAATGAAGCTGTCTCTGCGCGGCTGGGCGACGCTATCCAGAAATTACGCCAGCTTGTTCAGGATTAATCTGAGATAATATGTCCGAATTATTCCTCACCATAAATGGTCGAAACTACACAGTCGCATGTGAAGACGGTCAGGAAGAGCATCTTGGGCGTTTGGCTGAATACGTTAAAATGCGCGTTGAGGAACTGGTCGAGTCGATAGGGCAAATTGGCGATGCCCGGCTGATCCTGATGGTCGCGCTTTTGATTTCCGATGAGTTGTCGGACGCCTATGCGGAAATGGCGAGCTTGCGCGATGGCGATATCGAGGGGGCGGTTGAAATTGAGGGCGAGGGTGATGCGTCTGCACTTCGTCCCGCACCCGCAATCAGCCTCGAAATTAAACCTGAAATTAAACCGCACAGCAGCCCCGAAAATACCCCGGAATCCGGCAGTCAGACGTTAAATGAAGACGAAGACGCGTTGGCGCAGAGTCTGGAAGATCTGGCGGATCGGATCGAGGCTATTGCCCAGCGCCTCGAAGAGGCATAGATATGGCGTAGGGCGATTTCTGCTCGGCGCGTCAGGTCCTCATAATTCCCAGGGGCTACAATTATGCTCAAGGGAGCTGTCCCTGTCGGGATCGTGGTCTCGATATATGGCGCCCACCTGGAAAACCAGGTCCTTGAGAATGTGTAATGACCAACGGCCGTAGCGGGATCGTCCGCTTTCTTTACAGTAAAAATGGGATCGTCCTCTCTCTTTGCAGCGAGCTCGGGGTCACCCGCTTTTTTGACAGGATTGTGACTATGGAATGGCGTCGTCCATGAGCGGCGTTGCGGCCAGCATGTCAGCGGAGGCGTTGCGCGCTCAAAAAGCGAGTTTACGAAAGTTGGCGCAGCGCGCGCGGGATCAAGCGTCCCGTTCGCCAAAATCTGGCGC
>JAESSL010000379.1 GCA_016764135.1 Alphaproteobacteria bacterium | reverse complement strand
GCGGGACGGAAAAAACAGACCAGCCCAAGGGTGCCAAACTGTCGGCGTGGCTGGCGGCGGACGTAACGGATCGCACCGAGGGATTCGAGGCTTACAAGACGATCTTTTTGACCGATGGAGGGGAGGTGCGGAAGAGCCTCATCACTAAAAAACCAGACAAGGCGGAGCCACGAGCCAAACCCGCGTTGCAGGCCGAGGGTGAACGTCTGTTGGCGGTGATGGAAGCGCGCCGCCGCATTGTGACCGCCCATGCAACTGCGGCGTTACTGCGGCTGGCGGATGCGTTGCTGTCCGCGTACAGCCGGGAAAAGGAAATTCGCGCCCGGCTGGATTATGATGATTTGATTTTGAAAAGTCTGGAATTGTTGAGCGAAAGCGACAACGCCGCCTGGGTGTTGTTCAAACTGGACGGTGGCATCGATCATATTTTGATTGATGAGGCGCAGGACACCAACCCGGAACAGTGGAGCATTGTGAAGACCATCGCCGAGGAGTTTTTTGCGGGCGAGGGGGCGCGCGAGGTTAACCGGACTGTATTCGCGGTGGGCGACGCCAAACAATCCATTTTCAGTTTTCAACGCGCAGACCCGGCCGCCTTTGACGAGATGCGTCGTCATTTTGAACATCGCGTCGTCGAGGCGCAGGGAACCTTGCGTAATGTGGAGCTTAACTGGTCGTTTAGGTCGGCGGAATCGGTTTTGGCGGCGGTGGACGCCGTCTTTGCGCCGGATGCGGTGCGCGCGGGCGTCGCGGACCATCCGGTCCGCCATCAGGCGGTGCGCGTTGGCCAAGCCGGGCTTGTTGAATTATGGCCGATTGTAGAACCCCGTGATCGGCGGGATGTTGCGCCATGGGAGCCGCCGGTGTCGCGCGAAGCGGATGATGATCCCGCCACCCGGTTGGCGGGAATGCTCGCACGTCAGATCAAGTCCTGGGTCGGTCGGGAGCGCCTTGAGTCCCGTGACCGTCCGCTGCGCGCCGGGGATATTATGGTGCTGGTGCGGCGCCGAAACGCGTTTGTCACTGAACTCGTACGCGCCTTGAAGAGCCAGGGTGTGCCCGTCGCAGGCGTAGATTGTATGACGCTGACGGAACAATTATCGGTGATGGATCTTATGGCGCTTGGTCAGTTTTTGTTGTCGCCGGGCGATGACTTGACCTTGGCGGTGGTCTTGAAAGGCCCCTTCATCGGGTTGGACGATGATGATCTGTTTACACTCGCCCATGATCGCGGTCGCGAGAGCCTGTGGCGGCGATTGGCGCAGCGCGCGGATCAGGATCCCCGGTTTGGCGCAGCGCGCGCGTGGTTGTCCGGACTGTTGTCGCGCGTGGATTATATTCCACCCTATGAGTTATTCTCCCAAGTCCTTTATACGCCTAATATTGACGGCGCGACCGGGCTGCAACGTATCCTCGCCCGTCTTGGTCCCGAGGCGGAAGACCCGGTTGGCGAGTTTATGAACCTGGCGCTGCAATACGATCATCTCAACGCGCCCGCTCTCCAGGGCTTCCTGCATTGGGTGGAGGCGGGAGAGGCGACCGTTAAAAGGGACCTGGATCAGGGAGAGCGGGACGAGGTCCGGGTTATTACAATTCATGGCGCCAAAGGGCTGCAAGCCCCGGTCGTTATTCTGCCGGACACCACTTCTCGCCCGACGCAGGGGCCGCGAATTTTGTGGACGGAGGGGCGCCTGTTGTGGGCGCCTCGCCGCACCTTTGAAGACAGAACATGCCGGAACGCGCGCGCGCGCGCCGATCAATTGCGCGATGAAGAATACCGTCGGCTTTTATATGTCGCCATGACCCGCGCCGAAGACCGGTTATATGTCTGCGGTTGGAAGGGCGAGAGGGCGGCGCCTGCGGATGCGTGGTACAATCCGGTGAAGGAGGGGCTGTCGAGTATCGCCGAAACTCTACCCGATTTGGAAAGCGAAAGAGACCCTGCCGCTAATGACGCTGCCAGCGATTCCGGTGCCGATAACGCCGCCGCTGAGATCACGCCGCTCTTGCGGTATTCTAATCCGCAAACGGCGGAGCCTGAGAAAGACCGAAGCGTCGAAGCGGCGCTGGAGCCCGAATCGACCCTGGAACGCTGGATTACCGCGCCGCCACCGCCAGAACCCTCGCCGCCGCGCCCAATTTCCCCCTCGCGACCGAGTGGGGACCCGCCGCCCGCGCAATCGCCCCTGAATGTGAATGACCAGACCCGATTTCAGCGTGGCCTCCAGGTTCATCGGTTGTTGCAGATGCTACCTGACCTTCCCGCAGCGGATCGCCGGGCCGCTTGCGCGCGTCTGTTGGAGCGTAGTGGATTGCCAGCGGAAGATTGTCGTCATATTCAAACAGAAGTTTTCAATATACTGGAATCAAAAGAGTTTCTGCCGCTGTTCCAGGATAATAGTCGCGCGGAGGTGCCCGTCATTGGCACAATAGAAGGGCCGGAGGGACCGGAAATCATCTCGGGTCAGGTCGACCGATTGGTGGTGCATGGCGACCAGGTATTGATTGTCGATTATAAGACGAACAGACCGCCGCCCTGGCGCCCTGAAGATGTCTCGCCGGTATATCTTCGCCAAATGGCCGCCTACCGTGCTATACTGCGGCAAATCTGGCCTGGTAAAGATATTGTGTGCGCCCTCTTGTGGACTGATGGGCCGCGCATTATGTCACTGGACCAAGGCCTGCTTGATCATGTTTACGCCGACAATTAGGTTTCCAAAAAGCGCTGACATGGCCAAGGGGGCGTTATGAAAACAAATAGGGGAAGGTATAAAATATGGGGACAGTAAAAGTTTCTGACGAAAATTTCGAGGAATCGGTTCTTCAATCAAGCGAGCCGGTTTTAGTGGATTTCTGGGCTGAATGGTGTGGTCCCTGTAAAATGATCGCCCCTGCGCTGGAAGAACTGGCCGCAGATCGAGGCGGAAAATTGACAGTCGCCAAGCTGAACATCGACGACAATCCGCAAACGCCGGCCAAATATGGCGTACGCGGCATTCCGACGTTGATTTTGTTCAAGGACGGACAGGTTGCGGCGACTAAAGTTGGCGCCTTGCCGAAAAGTCAGCTTGCGCAATGGGTGGACTCGGTCGTCTAGAACGATACCTGCTAAGCGCCATTCAGCCGTTTTGGGCGAGAATGGCGCCAGCGAGATAAAGCGAACCACAGAATAAGATACGAGACGGTTCGTTGATCATATTGCTGATATTTTGCGCGGCCGCTTCCAGACTGGGAGCGGGCGTTGCATTTATGTGGAGCGTGCGGGC
>JAESSL010000378.1 GCA_016764135.1 Alphaproteobacteria bacterium | reverse complement strand
TGATGTTTGGGCCCTTTATGATGATCGCGGTCACGCTGATGATCGTCATGGCCGTGGTTTATTTTCTGCGCGGCCGGGACAATGCCGAAGAGCCTGACGACAATCGCTCGGCGTTGAGCGTGCTGAACGAACGCTACGCCAAGGGCGACATCGATCACGATGAGTTTGAGGAAAGACGGCGCCGCCTGACTGCATGACCCTGCAATCTGGCGACGCCGCTTAATCCATCGCGTTTAGAACCAGAACGTGACGCCGAGGACGACGGATGAACTGGCCGTACCTTCACCCTCTTCACGTTTGAAATCCGCGCTATCGCCGAAAGATTTTTCCCAGTTCACGCCGATATAGGGCGCGAATTCACGCGTCACTTCGTAGCGCAAGCGCAACCCCATCTCGAGGCTTCGAAGCCCGTCGCCCTGACCAATCGCCTCGTCCTGAGACAAAGCCGCCTCCACTTCGATCACCGGTTGGAGAATTAGACGCTGGGTCAGAAGCAGGTCGTATTCCACCTCCAGACGGAACGAAATGTCCCCACGTTCGCTGACAAACGCATTGGCGTCGACTTCGAACCATTGCGGGGCCAACCCCTGAACGCCAAAGACGCCATAGGTTCGGGTCGGGCCGGGCCGAAAGTCATGACGGATGCCCACCTGCGCATCGAAGAACTTGGAAATCAGGCGCTGATAGAGAATCTGACCTTCCACGCTTTCCGTTGCGCCGCCGACGACTTTTTCGCCCTCCGTCTTCAGGGCGACTTTATTGTAGTCCGTTCCGATCCACCCCTGCGCATCCCAGACGATGAACTCCTCATGTTCGCCAAAGCGGTACTCAAGCTGATCGACCTTGAACATCATGTTGATCTGATTATCCATAACCTCCGCCATCGCGGGTGCGCCGGACACGCCCAGACCAATTGCGACGATGGCCCCTGCAAGACGCAGGCTTATGCTTCGATCACCCATTGACCCGACCTCCGTCCAAAAGAGTCGCAGGCGGCAATGAAGCCTCCGGGGCGGGCTCGACAATTACCTTTCGGAACATGCCTGTCGCCATGTGATAGAGCAGGTGGCAATGAAAAGCCCACTCCCCCAAGGCGTCGGCGGTCAGATCAAAGGAGACCGTTTGACCCGGACGTACATTGATCACATGCTTGCGCGGTTTGAAGGCGCGTGAGCCGTTGACCAGCTCCATCCAGTGCCCGTGCAGATGCATGGGATGGTTCATCATCGTGGTATTGATGAACGTGACCCGGACGCGCTCGTTATGTTTAAAGCGGATCGGTTCGGCCTCGGAATATTTCTTGTCGTTGATCGACCAGAAATATCGCTCCATGTTGCCCGTAAGCCGGAGCACGAGCTCGCGTTCAGGCTTTTTTCCGAAATTAGGCAACAGCGATTTCAAATCACCGTATTTAAGAATACGGTGACCCTTCGACGCCATTGCCGGTTTCGCGCCCTGGTTCATGCCTTTCATGGCGCTGTGGTCCATACCCTTCATGGAACCGTATTTCATTCCTTTCATGGAACTGTGGTCCATGCCGGCCATCGGCTTGTCGCCCATCTTCATGGAGCTGTGGTCCATCCCTTTCATGGATCCGTGGTCCATGCCGGCCATCGGCTTATCGTCCATCTTCATGGAACCGTGATCCATCCCTTTCATGGAACTGTGGTCCATGCCGGCCATCGCGCCTGCGGGCATATCGGCCATGGTCAGAACCGGGCGTTTTTCCAGCGCCGGAATAGCCGCACTGTCGCCCTGACGCGTCGCCAGGGTTGCGCGGGCGTAACCGCTATTATCCATCGGGGCCGCAAAAATCGTATAGGCGCGGTCCTCCTTTGGTTGAACGATCACGTCATAAGCTTCCGCAACGGCGATCTGGAATTCATCCACCGTCGTCGGTCGAAGGTTTTGGCCATCGGCGGCGACCACGGTCATTTTCAACCCCGGAATCCGGATCTTGAAATAAGTCATCGCCGATCCGTTGATGAACCGCAGACGCACGCGCTCGCCCGGTTTGAACAAACCCGTCCAGTTTTGCGCCGGGTTTTTGCCATTCATCAAAAATGTGTATCCGGTCACATCGACGATATCCGTCGCGTCCATCCGCATCTCGCCCCACATCTTTCGCTCGTCGATTGATGCGCTCAGGCCTTTCTCCTCCACGTCCTTGAAGAAGTCGAAAACCGTCCTTTTGTTGTAATTGTAGTAGTCGCTCTGCTTTTTGAGGTTGCTCAGAACCGTCTCGGGTTTTTCGTCGCTCCAGTCCGACAGAATGATCACATGCTCCCGGTCATATTTGACCGGATCCCTCTTTTTCGGCGTGATCACAATAGCGCCGAAAACGCCCGCCTGCTCCTGAAGACCAGAATGACTGTGATACCAATAGGTCCCGTTTTGCACGATCGGAAACCGATAGGTGAAGGTCTCACCCGGCTTTATGCCGTCATAGCTGATGCCCGGCACGCCATCCATTTTGGGTGGGATGATAAAGCCATGCCAATGCATGGAGGACGTCACGTCGAGATTGTTGGTGACGTTGATGACGACGTTTTCGCCTTCCTTGAACCGCAAGACCGGTCCCGGAATGCCGCCATTGATCGCCATCGCGGGGGTTTCTCGCCCCGTTATGTTGACGACCGTCTCATCAATGGTGAGGTTATAGGTCCCCGCAACCGCGCCGCCGGCATAAACGCCAAGCAGAGCCGTCAAACTCCAGAATGTTTTTCGTATCATCGGGCGGAAAACTTGAATTCACCGACCATGCCACTTTCGTAATGACCGGGAACGTTGCACGCGAACTGCAGCGAGGCGGCTTCCTTGAACTTCCAGATCAGTTCAGCGGTTTTCCCCGGCTCCACAATCACGGCGTTAGGGTCATCATGCGACATCGACATGTTCATGCCATGCTGCCTGTGTTCCGCCGCGCTCATCTTCACCATTTCAGTCGCCGTCATCATGCCGTTTTCCATCATCGCCATCATTTCCTGTTGATGCGTGGCGTGCATGGCCGGTAGTCCGATGTTGAATTCGTGCAGGAATTCGCCCTTGTTCTTCAACACAAACCGGATCGTCTCACCGGCTTTTATGGACAGTTCCGGAAGGTTGTACTCGATATCCGTCATGATGATTTCAACGGTTCGGTCCACTTCGTTAAGGTCCCCTGCCTCGCCATAGCTCAGGGAACGCCCACCGCCATGGCCATCATTCTGACCGCCCTTTGTTTCGGCGGGCGCCTTGGGGCTGGCATTATGGCTGTCGCTTTGGCCACTACTATGGCCGCCAGCAGCAAACACCGGGCCGCTCAATACGGCGCCCAGTAAAACACCAGCGGCCGTCATGCCCACCAGTCGTGAATTCAGCTTAATTTTCATTGTTAATCGCCTCGAATAAATCGGTCGGTTTCATCATCATGGGCGACAAAGCGCCCAATAAATTTTTGTTATAGGCGGCAACGCCCACATAGCCTTCCCAGGAGGGAAAGCCTTTAACCGATTCGTGGCGGCGGCAGTTCATGCTCGGCGTTGACGCCGCGCGGCGCAACGTCAACCAGGCGATTGCCGGTAAACGGCATCCGCTCTTTTTTCCAGATTTTCAGGTCATTCATCGCGATACAACCCGTAACGCCGCAATGCGCCTTGGTCTTGTATCGATCATGATCCCACGGCGCGTGCTGATGCGACAAAACATCCGGCGTCACCGCCAGATCAACGATGATGGCGCTCTGGCCCATTTCTGCGCCCGACGTCAAAAACGGCGACGCCATAAACACAACACCCGCCAAAAGCGCGAGGCCGATAACAATCGACCGCAGAAAACTTTTCGTTTGTTTATGTCGCAATTTTTGCTTCATCACGCCTACCTAATCCTTCCCCTGACGGGAAGGTCAAGCGAAATAACTGTGATTAGTTCACCAACGCCTCGATAAACGTCCAGCGGCGCGCCAGCGTATCCGGCTCGACCATGGCATGAACATCGTCTAGCCACTCTGTCGGGAAGCGCGCTTCTAACGCGCGAAAGGCGTCGAACGCGCGCTCATCCATATAATCGTCGCGTTCACCAACCTGAATCAGGCATTGATCCGCCGGATAGGATTTCAACGACGTTGTCATATCCAGATGTTCAAGGTCTTCAATGCGCGCCAATTCGCCGGACTCGGCCAATCGCTGGCGAAACGTCGTTGCGGATTGATGCGCGCCATGGCGGCGAAAGGTTGTCAGTTCCGGAATAACGCCAATCATGACCAGAGCGCGAAAGTCATTTTTCTGCGCCGCGTGGTAGGCAAGGATGCTGCCGCCCAGATTGCGCCCGAACGCAAAGATTAAGGGGGCTGGCGACGAGGCGCGAATTTCGTCGACAATCACCGTGATTCGTTGCGACACCGACTGATAATACGCCTCGCAATCGTCGATAGGATGCCCGGTGGGCGGCCCATAGATCACCGGCCACACCTGCGCGCCGCGCTGTTGGGCGGCGGCGATATCCTCGTTAAAGACCAACGCATCCGCGCCGGGCACTAGTACGACATGAATTGGCTCTTGAATTGACTCTGCGTCGCTCATCGTCTGAACTCTCTATTCCGTGTTCTGTTTGAATTAGTGTAAAGGGAGCATTCGTAATGACAATAACCGTCACGCCCTTGGCCGAAACCTTTGCCGCAGAAATTCGAGGCGTCGATTTGCGTCAGCCCATTTTCGATGCGGATTTGGCGGACATTCAAGCCGCATTCGACGAATACGGCATACTGGTTTTACCGGACCAGGAGATCAACGACGATCAGCAGATCGCCTATAGCCGCCGCTTTGGAACGCTGGAGACCAGTATCCGATATAATCGCGATGGCGGATCCAACCGTCCGGAACTCTCTTATATCGGCAATCTGGATAAAAACGGAAAACTCTATCCCATTGGCGACGAACGCGGCCTGCCCGGCACCGAGCGCTGGCATTCGGACAGCTCCTTCCGGACCGTGCCTGCCTACGCTTCAATGCTATCGGCCCGGATCGTACCGCCAACCGGCGGCGAGACGGAATTCGCCGACCTTCGCGGCGCCTGGGACACTCTGCCCAAAGACATGCAGGACCGCGCCGAAGGGCAAACCGTCATCCATGATTTAATTAAATCCCGTAAAGTCAGCACCGATCAGAATGTCGGTAAAGACGAAGAAAAGCGCCTACCCCCGGTTCGTCAGGCGCTGGTCAGACCCCACCCGAAAAACCAGCGCAAAGCGATCTATATCGGCGCGCACGCCATCCAGATCGAAGGCTGGCCCGAGGCCGAAAGCGACGCTTTTCTTCAAGCGCTTACCAAACACGCGACGCAACCGAAACTTGTCTATCGACATACCTGGCGCAAAGGCGACCTGGTGATGTGGGACAATACCCGCGCCGTGCATCGACGCTGCGCCTGGGACGCAGCGACTCAACCCCGCGTTCTGATCCGCACCACGGTGGCGGGAGACGGACCAACAATATGAGAGCATCATGACCACAGCAGTTTACGATAAATCCAGCGCCCTGTTTGACCGAGCGGTAAATGTGTTACCCGGTGGAAACTCCCGCACCACCGTGTGGTCGGCCCCCTTCCCCGTCTATGCGGCCTCGGGCGAGGGCTGCTGGCTAACCGATGTGGACGGGCGACGCTACCTCGACCTGCTGAACAATTACACCTCCCTGCTGCATGGGCACGCACACCCAACAATTCACGACGCCGTGCGGGCGCAACTGGATATCGGAACCTGTTTTCCGTTGCCGACCGGACAGGAAGTCGATTTTGCTGAATTCCTCTGCGACCGCGTGCCGGGGTTTGAACAGGTGCGCTTCGCTAATTCCGGCTCAGAGGCCGTGATGATGGCGCTGAAGGCCGCGCGTGCGCATACCGGGCGGCCAAAGATCGCCAAATGCGAGGGCTCCTATCACGGCAGCTACGATTTTGCCGAGGTCAGTCTGGATTCCGGGCCCGAGACCTGGGGCAATGCGGAGCCTAAATCGGTGCCCTATTCCAAAGGCACACCGCAAAGCGTGCTCGACGACGTGGTCGTCATTCCCTTCAACCATCCCCAGGAAGCCGAGCGTATTCTCCGGGCGAACGCAACGGAACTGTCATGCGTGCTAGTGGATCCACTCCCCAACCGGGGCGGGTTGATCCCGGCGTCGCGAGAATTTCTCGATATGTTGCGCCAGGTGACTACGGAGTGCGGCATGGTGTTGATCTTTGATGAAGTCATCAGCTTCCGGCTGGGGTTCGAAGGCGCGCAGGGCGCCTTTGGC
>JAESSL010000377.1 GCA_016764135.1 Alphaproteobacteria bacterium | reverse complement strand
GGCGTCGATCTTCGCGACGCGGATCCTGTTGAATTTCGCCAACGTATCGGGTTGGTCGCGCAGGACCCGGCAGTTTTCTCGACCTCCGCCATGGAAAATATCCGCTACGGTCGCCCGGAAGCGTCGGACGATGAGGTTCGCGCCGCCGCCGAGGTCGCCGCCGCGCGGGGCTTTATCGATCAATTGCCAGACGGATTTGACTCCCTACTCGGAGAACGTGGCGCACGACTCTCTGGCGGCCAGCGTCAGCGAATCGCTATTGCGCGGGCTGTGTTGCGAGATCCCGCGGTCCTGCTGCTGGATGAAGCGACAAGCGCGCTGGACGCCGAATCCGAGCAGTTGGTGCAGCACGCGCTGGAAGCGCTCATGGAGAACCGGACGACGATCGTGATTGCGCATCGACTGGCCACCGTGTTGAAGGCGGACAGGATTATCGTCATGGATGAAGGTCGTATCGTCGCTGAAGGCGACCACGCATCGCTGGTGAAGGCGGGCGGTCTATACGCTCGTCTGGTGGCGTTGCAATTCGATCAGGGGCAATCGCTGAAAGCTGATGGCGATGAACAGGGCGCTGGGTCGCTCAGCGTTGATCCAGTTTGAGTTCAATCCGTCGGTTGCGGCGGAACGCGATTTCATCGTCTCTGGAATCCAGTGGTTGATGCTCGCCAAATCCTGTCGCCGCGAGACGCTTTTCGGGAATGGCCTGTTCGTGCAAAAACTTGACGACTGAAATAGCGCGTGCGGTAGAGAGCTCCCAGTTTGAGGCGAACCGTAGATTGTTGATGGGAATGCGATCTGTGTGACCATCCACCCGCAAAATCCAGTTGATCTTGGGCGGAATTTTACGGGAGATTTCCAGCAAAGTCTTGGCCAGTTTCGCGAGCTGGGTCTTGCCCTGCGCGCCGAGCTCATCCGATCCGGATTTAAAGAGGACTTCGGATTGAAAGATGAACCGGTCGCCGACGATTTGCACATCCCGGCGATTACCCAGCACCTTCCGCAGCCGGCCAAAGAATTCCGACCGATAGCGCGTCAATTCCTGCACCTTTCGCGCGAGTGCGGCGTTCAGCCGTTGTCCGAGATTGGCGATCCTCACTTGCTGTGTTTTGTCCTTTAACTCTGAAGCCTCCAGGGCTGCGTTCAGCTTGGCGATTTGTTGACGCATGGCGGTCATCTGGCGGTTTAGCAAGGCGGCTTGAGCGCGCGCGGCTCTTGAAACTTTCGCCTGATCCGTAGCGCGTTGAGTTTGCGCTTTAGCGGCGGTCTCCGCTTTCTCGGCCCTTTGTTCGATCTCTGCGATTTGTTTGTGCAGGGCCTCCCGGAGCGCCGCCAACGCCGCAATGTCTTGTTTTAACGTAGCCAATTGGCGCAGCTGTACCTGGATGGTCTCCTTGTCGACGGCGATGGATTTATTGACCTCTTCCAGCGCAACGTAAGTCTGTTCCAGCTCGGCGCTCATCTGGGCGCCGGATTTTGCGGCCTGTTCGCTTTTCTTTTTAATTTTATCCAGCGCGGCCTGGGTTTCGCTTAGAGAGTCGCGTACGCCTGACAAGGCGTCCAGCTGCGCGGCCAGATCCTCTCGCACCGATAGGGAGCTTTGTAGTTCGCCTGAAATTTGCGCAACGCTGGTGCGGAGATCGTCGCTGACCTGCCGCTCCAGGCTCAGAAGGTCCGCCAGTTCGCTGATTTGATGGTTCAACCGCTCGAGCGCTTCGTCACGGCCTTCCAGCGCATCGCTTAAATAAAACTGGCTCACCACGAAAATCATCAGGACGAATATGATGACCATCAGCAATGTGGCGAGCGCGTCCACAAAGCCGGGCCAAATATTCGTGGATGATCTATTGCGGCGGTTGAGCGCCATTCTTCTTCACTTGCATCATCGTTCAGGTTCCTCGGCGATTGCGGCGATTGTCCGCGCGAGCAGCCGAATTTCAGAGCGTATTTCCTGTACCGTCTCGGCGCGACCGTTCGAGGCTTCGTCGTGAATGCGGGCCAGGTAAGATTCAATGTTGCGCAGATGCGCGCGTGATTCCCGGTCGCCGTCGTTGTTAATCGCTGCTTCGGATAATTTCGCCAAAATTGGCCCGAGTTCGGATTGAGATTCCGCTAGTTTCAGCATCAGGCGTTGCTCGGTCGACATCTGGTCTGTGAGCGCCCCGATCCGGTCCGTGAGTTCAAGTATCTTGCGATTGAAGTCGATGCGGTTTTCCTCGCCGCGCGCCAGGGTGCGCTGCAGACTCTCCAGTCCATCCGCAGTTTGTTCCAGAAGCGCCTGAATATAGGCGGGAATTGACTGGTCGCCCTCGCCGCCGATGCCGCCGGTGCCCAGGCGCGTCAGGCTGGATAACCATTCTTCCAGGTCGTTGTAGAAGCGATTTTGCGCTTGCCCGGCCTGTAATTCCAGAAACCCCAGAACCAGCGACCCGGCCAGACCAAAGAGCGAGGAGCTGAACGCGGTCCCCATCCCCTTCATGGGCGCTTCAAGCCCGGCTTTCAAATCGGCGAAGGCGCTGTTCAGATCACCACCGGCGACCTGAAGCCCGGCGACAACGCCGCTGATGGATTTGACTGTGTCCAGCAAACCCCAGAACGTTCCCAGCAGGCCGAGGAAGACCAATAGGCCAATCAGGTAGCGCGATATTTCGCGGCTTTCATCAAGCCGCGCGGCGATCCCGTCCAGCAAGGTTTTCATGGCCATGGTGGACAGGCTTATCTGGCCCTTGTGCTCGCCCATCATTGTCGCCATGGGCGCCAACAGGCGGGGCGTTTCAACGCTACTGGGGGAGAGCGAATCCTGACGAAAGTTTTCGATCCACGCTGTTTCTACGCGCAACATGGTGACGGTGCGGAAAACATGAAGGACGCCAATCGCCATAGCGCCGACGATGACGCCGTTCAGGGCGGGGTTGGACATGAAGGCGGAAACAAGGGCGGGCGCCAATAGACCGATGACAACCGCGACGACGAGCAGGAATAATCCCATGCGTCCTAGATATCGGGAGGGTGGCGTCATTGGGCGCGCTTCCATTGACTGAACTTAGGGACTGAATTTTAGGATTGGTTTTAGTGGCAAATCCAAGTGACAAATTTTAGACAGATATTTGATACCATACGGCGATCAGGACTGTGGGAATAAAACGTCAACGCGATCTTTGGGCCCGCCATCTTCCTTGGAGCCAAGCGCGCGGACATCAATGCGGGTGCTGCGGATACCCTTTTTCATCAAAAACGTGCGGACAGACAAGGCGCGGAACAGGGAGAGGCGCCGGGCCTGACTAGGCGATTCGCTGGGGCCGCTGGCGTAACCGTGAAGCTGCACACGCAGACCGGTGTCGCTATTCAGTTTTTTCGCTAATGCGTCCAACGCCGTTTTCGCCTTTGGGGGAAGATCTGGCGATGTTGGGGCGAAGCGTATTTGCAGCGTCCCATCGGTTCCTGTCCGCGTCGCGGGGCCGGACAGCGCGATTTGCGGCCGTGTTGGCTTTTTCAACGCGGGCGGCGGTGGCACGGCTGTGCGTTTGGCGATGGTTTTTTGGGCAGCGGTTTTCGGCGTTGCGATTTTTTTGGGCGTTGCGACGGGAATCCGCGTCGCCTTCGGCGCAGCCGGAACGGGCGCTTTGATTTTGGGCGCGCTAACGCGTGGTTTTGGTATGGATTTGGGCGCAACGGGCGCTTTTCGTACCGGTGGCGCTATCTTGGGTGCGGGCGGGGGCGGCGTAAACGTCGACACGGGTGCGGCTTTAGGCGCTGGCGGCGCAATCCGTGATTTGCGTGGCGTTGCGGTCGCGACTTTGACGGCTGGTTTTTTCGGGGCCGATACCTTTGGAGTCGCTATCCGGGGCGCGGCAACGGGGGGCGGGGTGGGATTCGCCGTCGCTGATTTAGGGGTCGGTTGCGCGCGACGCACCAGTTTAGGCGCGGTGATGGTCCGTGACGCAGGCGCGGCCGCCGTGGGTTT
>JAESSL010000376.1 GCA_016764135.1 Alphaproteobacteria bacterium | reverse complement strand
GGGGAGAGGGGGCGCCGCTGGCGCCGATATATCATGCGGCGTTGGCGTCGGTTTTGCCAAAGCCGGTGGCGATTTTGAATATTGGCGGCGTCTCCAATGTAACGTGGGTGGGACAGGCTGACGGTTCGGAAATTGGCGGCGCGCTACTCGCTTTCGACACTGGTCCGGGCAACGCGATGATTGACGATTGGGTGTTGGCCGAGACCGGGCGGGCCATGGATGAGAATGGCGCTCTCGCGGCCTCCGGACGGGTGGACGAGGCTGCTGTCGCCGAAATGTTGGCGGCGCCTTATTTTGACCGAAAGCCGCCAAAGTCATTGGACCGAAACGCCTTCAGCGCGACGCCAGTAAAAAATATGACGCTTGTGGATGGCGCCGCGACGTTGACCGCCTTCACTGCCGCTGCAGTCGCGCTCGCTGCGACGCATTTTCCACAGGCGCCGTCGCGTTGGCTTGTGTGCGGCGGCGGGCGTAAAAATCAGACGCTTATGTCAATGTTGGCTCAGCGCTTAGGAAAACCAGTGGAGCCCGTGGAAGTTGTCGGGTGGGATGGGGATTCCCTGGAGGCGCAGGCGTTTGGTTATCTGGCCGTGCGACGCCTGATTGGCGCGCCGATCAGCTTCCCGATGACAACCGGCGCGCCGGGACCGTTAAACGGCGGCCAGTTGGATCGGTGGGAATAGCTGATTCTGCGCGGTGATATTTTCGGCGCAATGGAACTGTGGCTAGCCTTTTTTCGCCGCTTCTTCCTTCGCCGCCTCTTCCTTTGCGGCCATCATATTGTCGACATATCCGCCAACATGTTTGTCCAGGGTTTCCGTATGGCCCTGAAAGAAGTGATTGGCGCCCTTGACGGTCTTAAGATCGATCGTAATGCCTTTTTGCTGGCGTAGTTTATCGATCAGTTTGTCCACCGCCGCCGACGGGACAATGTCATCCTTGTCGCCATGCATGATCAGACCGGAGGAAGGGCAGGGCGCGAGAAACGAAAAGTCGAACATATTCGCAGGTGGGGCGACAGAGATGAAACTGTCAATTTCCGGTCGCCGCATCAGGAGTTGCATGCCAATCCAGGCGCCGAAGGAAAATCCGGCGACCCAGCATTGCGGCGCGCTTTCATTGTGGGACTGGAGCCAGTCCAAGGCGGTCGCTGCGTCGGACAGTTCGCCTTCGCCGCGTGAAAAGGCGCCTTGTGATCGACCAACGCCCCGGAAATTAAACCGCAGACAGGCAAAACCCCGTTGCGCAAAGGTATGGTACAGCGTGTACACAACCTTGTTGTTCATCGTGCCGCCATGTTGGGGGTGCGGGTGAAGAATTAACGCGATGGGAGCGTTTGGTTTTCTTGCGGGTAAATAACGGCCTTCAAGACGTCCTTCAGGGCCGTTTAAGATAATTTCTGGCATTTAGTCTCCAGTCCACGTTTGTTTGACGCTGACAATATTTGCGCCAGCTTTATGTAATTGCGCGACCGCAACATGCAAGTCATTGGACGGTAACGCTAAATGGTTCATTATCTTGACGGGTGGGCGTCGTCGCCTATATTCTAGTTTGTCTGTAAATAGTCTATCGAAATCCGGACGTCAAAGTATGGTGCTTGTATATTGGTGTTGATGACGCCAAATACATCACAAATAGTGATGGATCTTGAATGTTTAAGACATTTCGCGAAGAAATTAGCAGCATAATGGCGCGAGACCCGGCGGCGCGGTCGTGGGTTGAAATCGTCATATGTTATCCGGGCTTTCACGCGGTGATGTTTCACCGGGTGTCGAGCTGGCTTTGGCGCCGCCGCGTCTATTTGCTTGCGCGTGTGCTGTCTCAACTCGCCCGCGCGTTGACGGGCATCGAAATTCACCCTGGCGCAAAAATCGGGTCGGGTTTTTTCGTGGATCATGGGATGGGCGTCGTGGTCGGCGAAACTGCTGAATTGGGCAAGGGCGTTACCTTGTACCACGATGTGACGCTTGGCGGCGTGTCGCCTGCGGTGGAGTCGCACTCACAGCGTAATCAAAAACGGCACCCGACGCTTGAAGATGGCGTTATCGTGGGCTCTGGCGCGCAAATTCTGGGACCAATCACGGTGGGAGAGGGCGCCCGGGTCGGCGCTAACGCCGTTGTGACCAAAGATGTCCCGCCGCATGCGACGATAGTGGGCATCCCTGGTCGCGCCATTGTCCGTGTGAAGGCTGGCGCCAGTGATGAATTTGCGCCCTATGGAACGCCATTGGGAGATTTGCCCGATCCAATCGCCCGGGCGCTGGAAGGGCTTATGGATCAGGTTACGAGTTTGAAAGTGCGCGTGGAAGAGTTGGAAACACAGGTTGAAGACTTGGATACATCTTGTCCTCCTGCTTCTTTGGTGGACAATAGGGAATCGAGAAACGCCGGGCCTAAATCAAGATAATCCATCGGTTACGTTTCAAATACGTTTGACGAACCCTTTTTAGCGGTATTTAAGGTGTTCGCAGACATAAGGAGTAGAATGTAGTGCGCCTTAGCACGAAGGGCCGATACGCCGTTATGGCGATGGCGGATTTGGCTGTAAACAGCGACGGGGAACCTGTTGCTCTGGCGGATATCGCCGGGCGTCAGGAAATCTCGCTCTCCTATATGGAGCAGCTCTTTGCAAAACTACGGCGATCTCACCTGGTGAAAAGCGTTCGTGGGCCGGGCGGCGGTTATTTGCTGGCGCATGCTATAGCCGATACAAGGATCTCGGACATAATTCGAGCCGTGGATGAGCCGATGATGGTCATGCGGTGCAAGGGCGGCTCCGCGGAAGGATGCATGGCTAATAAAGGGCGGTGCGTCACCCATGATCTTTGGGAAGAGTTGGAAAACCATATCCATTTGTTTCTCAGCTCGCTTTCGCTGGAAGATGTTGTTCAACGCCGCGTGCTTGGCAGTAGTGGGGAGCTTCACCGTAAGCCACTGCCGGTCGCCGTCAGGCGTTAACGTATTCTGAATGAGGCCGCGATGACGGTCTACCTCGATTATAACGCAACCGCGCCCATGGCGGAATCCGTCATTGACCTCATGATGGATGTCTTCCGTGAGGCTGGAAACGCGTCTTCGGTTCATAAGGATGGACGCCGTGCACGGGCCCGGGTGGAATCCGCCCGTCGCGATGTTGCAGGCTTGCTCGGCGTCGATGCGCGCAATGTCATCTTTACCGGTGGGGGAACGGAAGCGAATAATCTGGCGCTGGCCGGAATCGTGGGTGCGGGGCGCCGTTTGATTGTTTCCGCGACGGAGCATGCATCGGTCTTACAAGCTCGTGACGATGCGGAAATCGCACCGGTGGATTCTGCGGGTCTTGTGGATATGGCGGTACTGGATCAGATGCTCTCGGCGGGAGATCCGGCGCTGGTCTCTGTCATGGCGGCGAACAACGAGACGGGCGTAATACAGCCTCTGGCCGCGATTGCCGACATTGTCCATTCTCATGGCGGCGTGTTGCATTCCGATTTCATTCAGGCGGTGGGTCGTATCGAGTTGGATATGCCCGCGCTGGGCGTGGATCTCGCGACACTGTCGGCGCACAAGATAAGCGGGCCTCAAGGGGTTGGCGCGTTGGTTTTGAGTCGGGAATTTGCGCCGTCGCCGCTTATTCGCGGCGGTGGTCAGGAACAGGGTCATCGGGCCGGAACGGAAAATG
>JAESSL010000375.1 GCA_016764135.1 Alphaproteobacteria bacterium | reverse complement strand
GCCTCAATCAGCGCCCTGTCTGGATGAATTCATCACCGAGATCCTCGCTTTCCCCCACGGCCGCTACGACGATCAGGTGGATGCTTTATCGCAACTAATGGCCTGGACCGACGCGCAAAATCGATCACCCCTCATTGGCTTGTTTGGCGGGGAGCTCATCAGGCTTGAATATTAACATGCTAAACTCGGCTATCGGCTCTGCTGATCGTCAAACGGGGTGCGCTTTGAACGAAACTGGCGGATTGCTCGCACCGCCACTATGGGGTGACGCTGCTTGGCGGGACTGGACTTGGCGCCCGAGGCAAGCGTGTTTGGCCCGACATTACGGAACGGGGCCATGGAAACGGAACAAAAAGAACTATTGCGGTTGTTGTTTGTCGAGGCGACGGCAAGGATCGAGACGGCGCATGAAAGCGCTATTATGGGTCAATCTGCTGAATTGACCACAGATGGCTACGCGAGCGCTGCGCGCCGTCTCCGGGTTGCCGTTACGAACATTGCCGCCCTGGCCGATGCGGCGCTGGTGATCGTTGCTGACCCACGCGATGACACCGGGTTCGATCATATAAATAATGCAATCTAAAAGACTGGACTTGCCCGGCGCGGCAAGCGTGGATGGGGACAGATAAAGGCGGGTCGCCTTCATGGGATTGACCCGCCGCCCCAATCGGCTTCGCTGGTGGGGCGACGGGCCGTGGGAGCGCCGCGATCATCGCGGCGCATCGCACACGGAGAAACCTCATGCCCAGACTTACTGATAGCCAGCTTGTGATCCTGTCCGCCGCAGCCAAACGTGATTCTGGCGCCATTCTACCTTTGCCCAAATCTTTGAAGGCGAATAAGGGCGCCGCGGCGAACACCATCAGAAGCCTGATCAAACGCGGCCTGATCGCCGAACGGCGAGCCAATGCAAAAGATGCGGTCTGGCGCGAAGAAGGCGAAACCCGCCTAATGCTTTGTATGACCGATAAGGGCCTTGCCGCGATCGGGGTCGAACCGGTTAAGACGCCTGCCAACACTGACCATACCGCAAAGCCGACCCGCGCGCGCAGCAAACAAACCATACTAATAGATCTGCTGAACCGTACCGATGGCGCCAGCATCGACGAGTTGCGTTCGGCCCTGGGTTGGCAGGCCCATTCAATACGCGGCGCCATCGCCGGGGCCATCAAGAAAAAGCTCGGCTACGCAGTGTTGTCCGAGAAACATCCCGCACGCGGTCGGGTGTATCATATCGTGGCGGCGAGCTGAGCCATGGGCCGTATTAATCCTGCCACGGACCAGGATGCGGAACGGAAGGTTGCGTTGCTGGCCAATCTTCCGCATCGCGATCTGGCCAACCGTTGGCAGACCCTGAACGGTGGACCAGCACCCAAAGGGATCAGCCGCAGACTTCTCGTGCTGGCGCTGGCCTACCGCATGCAGGCGGACACCTATGGTAATATGGATTCCAGAACCAATCGCTATCTTAGGGCAATCGCCTCCGGAACACCGGATGCGCCGCCACCCCGGGTTTCTGCGGCATCAACCTTGAAGCCCGGGATGCGACTGATGCGGGAGTGGAATGGCCGCACCCATATCGTCGATGTCATCAACGATGGCTTCCGTTGGAACGGGCAAATCCATGCGTCGCTTTCCGCCGTCGCCCGGGCGATCACCGGCGCCCGATGGTCGGGCCCGCGATTCTTCGGTCTCCTGTCATGAAACGCAAGCTGCGCTGCGCAACCTATACCCGTAAATCAACCGAAGACGGGCTGGACCAGGAGTTCAACAGCCTGGATGCCCAGCGTGAATCCTGTAACGCCTATATCCTCAGTCAGGCAGGCGAAGGATGGGCGGCGTTGCCACGCCGCTATGATGATGGAGGCTTCTCCGGCGGATCAATGAACCGGCCGGGCCTCAAGGCGTTACTGGCGGATATTGAATCCGGCATGATCGATGTCGTCGTCGTTTACAAGGTCGACCGGCTGACCCGGGCGTTGTCGGACTTCGCCCGGCTGGTCGATGTGTTCGACGCCAACGACGTATCGTTCGTCTCGGTGACGCAGGCGTTCAACACCACCACGTCCATGGGTCGATTGACCCTCAACGTGCTGCTCAGCTTTGCGCAGTTTGAACGCGAAGTCACCGCAGAGCGCATACGCGACAAGATCGCGGCGTCGAAGAAGAAAGGAATGTGGATGGGTGGCCTGACGCCGCTTGGATATGACAGTCGGGACAAGAAGCTGATCGTCAACGAATCAGAGGCAAAAACGGTTCGGCGTCTATTCTCCCTGTATCTGGAATATAAGAATGTTCGACTGGTGAAGGAAGAAGCCGATAATCTGGGACTGCGCACCAAAGCCCGCCGACCCAATAATGGACGGTCGAGCGGTGCTCTATCCTTCACCCGCGGCCATGTCTACAAGCTACACGCCAATCCCCTCTATGCGGGCATGATCACGCATAAAGGGCAGCGTTATGACGGACAACACTCGGCGATCATCGATCGTTCGACCTGGGACCGGGTACAGGCGCTTTTGGCCGACAGTAGCGTCAGGCGTGGATCGAGCAAAAATACAAAGAGCCACCATGCCTTTACGGGGCGTATCTTCGATGAAACCGGAGATATTCTCCGCCCCCATCATGCTAGCAAACAAGGGCGGCGTTATCATTATTACGTCTCAAGCCGCCTGCTCACGGCGCCGGGAAACCCTGATCCTGCCGGTTGGCGCCTTCCCATCAGGGAACTGGAACAGGTGATTGGGACGATTGTCACGAGATGGCTGGAGGATCGCCGGGTATTAGAAGAAACCTTGTTGCCATCAGACGCCCGAATTGCCGAGCGAACCAAACTGGCGTCGGCAGCTCACCGAATCGCCGATGCCTGGCGGCAAGGCAATCGCGCTTCAGCGCCCATCGCTAATCTGGTGCACCGTATTGATCTCGCGCCAGACAAGGTTCGTATCAGCCTTGATCACCATCAACTATGCGAAGCATTAGAATTACCCACGATTGAGTCTGTCGAGGACACCGTGATTGATGCGCCCATCACACTCAAGCGCAGAGGTATCGAGGCGAAGCTGATAGTCGGTGGAGACGACACTTTGCTTGCCGAACCGGACGCCAGGCTGATCAGCGCGATTGCATCAGCCAGATGCTGGTTCACGGAACTCCAGACAGGTGAAACCCCATCGGTGCTCGAACTGGCGGCGCGCTATGGCGTTGACCGTAGTCATATCAGCCGGACGTTGCCGCTGGCTTTCCTCGCGCCAGATATCGTCCGCGCGATCATCGAAGGTCGGACGGATTCTGATCTGACCCTGTCGCGTATCAAACGTCTGAAGTTACCCGCGTTATGGCGGACGCAACGTGAACTGTTGCGTATCCAGTAATCCGGCGTCGGCCCCAACGGAATGGCCAGGAAAAACAACCTGCAGAGACGCTCTGCCGAATATCGTCAAAATTGCCCTGAAAACCGTCTCTCGGGGCGGATTCAGGACGCATCAACGCCTCTAACCTGCTGAAGTTACGCCACTATACCGAACGTGCCGGAATGACTGAAAACTCACGAAAGTGAGTGGTGGGGCAAAGAAACATCGAACTCTGGACATTCCATAAAATAGACCCCTGAATTCATTAAAGGAATTGGACTCGAAAAATAGGAGAGACGATTCGCCATAAACCTGGAGAAAATTACACAGAAATTTGGGAAAGACATCTGCAGAGATAATACGGGCACTCAATTAAATTCCATTGTTTCCGACGGGAATATGGAATGGCCAGTAAAATCAATAAGTTAACTGGTGGAGCCGAAGAGAATCGAACTCTCGACCTCTTGAATGCCATTCAAGCGCTCTCCCAACTG
Organism: Alphaproteobacteria bacterium; assembly: GCA_016764135.1. Taxonomy (GTDB): domain Bacteria; phylum Pseudomonadota; class Alphaproteobacteria; order UBA8366; genus JABJJH01. Next base: position 9,143 of record JAESSL010000375.1, on the reverse strand, counting down.
AGCTACGGCCCCACAGGGTCTCTCACCGGAGTTTCTCCAGCGACGGACAGGCTGTGTTATAGGTTCCATCTGTGAAACCGCAAGTAAAAAGTGACCATCGGCGGCAATGTATAGCGCCTTTTGGCCAATACAATTGATTGGACCGCATCGTCGCGGTAAAGACAGCGGGTCTTCAGGGCCTATTTCGGCTCTGGTCTCCAACAAGATTAACCTGAAGGAAACTGTCCTTGCCGCCAATCTCAAGCGCCGCCGCAGGCCCCCTTAATGGAAGTGTTCGCGTCCCCGGAGACAAATCAATTTCTCATCGGGCCTTAATGCTAGGCGCCTTGGCCATTGGCGAAACGGTGGTCCATGGATTGCTGGAAGGCGAGGACGTTCACCGGACCGCAACGGCGATGCGCGCGATGGGCGCTTCGGTGGAACGAGACGATCAGGGCGTCTGGTGTATTCGAGGCTGCGGCGTCGGCGGATTGCGGGAACCTGCCGATGTTTTGGATATGGGCAACGCCGGCACCGGCGCGCGGCTGCTGATGGGCGTTGTCGGATCGCATCCCTTTACAACCTTCATGACCGGCGACGCGTCCCTGCGCAGTCGCCCCATGGAGCGCATTGCGGCGCCTTTGCGCCAAATCGGCGCACAAATCGTAACGCGCGCGGGCGGGCGGTTGCCGCTTGCGGTCGTGGGAACTAAAAATCCCATGCCGATTACCTACACATTGCCGATGCCCTCGGCGCAGGTGAAATCTGCAATCCTGCTGGCCGGGTTGAACGCACCGGGCGTCACAACGGTGATCGAGCCGGAACGAACCCGCGATCATACGGAGTTAATGTTGCGCCACTTTGGCGCCGAAGTAGAGACGACGCTGGACGGCGCTGGCGGCGCCCGCATCGCGCTAACGGGGCAGCCGGAACTCATCGGATCCACTGTTATCGTGCCCGGCGACCCAAGTTCCGCCGCCTTCCCCATGGTCGCCGCGCTCTTGTGCGCCGGATCGGAAATCGAGCTCCCCAATGTCGGTCTGAACCCGTTACGCACCGGTTTGTTGGCCACATTGATGGAAATGGGCGCAGACATCACCCGCAAGGACGAGCGTACAGAGGCTGGAGAAACAGTCGCAGACCTTGTCGTACGCGCAGGCGTACTGAAAGGCGTCGAGGTTCCGCCGGAACGCGCACCGACCATGATTGACGAATACCCGGTGCTGGCCATGGCCGCCGCTTGTGCGGAGGGCACAACAATCATGCACGGCGTGCGGGAACTACGGGTCAAGGAGAGCGACCGGTTGGACGCGGTCGCGCAGGGATTACGCGCCTGCGGCGTCTCGGTCGAGGAAACCGAGGACACGTTGACCGTGCACGGGATGGGCGGCGCCATTCCCGGCGGCGGCGCCGTCGCGACACGGCTGGATCACCGGATCGCCATGAGCTTCCTAATGCTGGGCCTGGCCGCCAAGGCGCCCGTGACGATTGACGACGCGGGCCCCATCGACACCAGTTTCCCCGGCTTCATCGACTTGATGAACGGGCTCGGCGCCAACATACGGCAACAGGCGTGATTATCGCCGTTGATGGCCCTGCGGCGTCTGGTAAAGGCACCCTGTCGAAACGACTGGCCCGGCATCTGGGCTACGCACATCTGGATACGGGTAAGATTTATCGCGCCGTCGGCCAACAGGTCCTTTTGTCTGGCGGAGATCCGAGCGATCCGATTGCTGCGACCCGCGCGGCGCGCAGTTTGACGCCCGACGCCCTCGAGAATCCGGCGCTCACCACAGACACCGTCGCCGCGGCAGCGTCCAAAGTCGCCGCCATTGATGCGGTTCGCGCGCAATTGCTGACCTTTCAGCAGGACTTCGCCGCCAACCCGCCGAACGGCCTCGCCGGCGCGGTTCTGGACGGCCGGGATATCGGCACTGTCGTCTGCCCGGACGCCAAAATAAAACTGTTCGTCGACGCCAACGTCGAAATCCGCGCCGAGCGGCGTTATAAGGAGTTGCTTGACCGTGGCGAGGAGATTATATATTCGCGCGTTCTCCAAGATCTTCAGGATCGGGATGACCGGGACAAAAACCGTAAGGTCGCGCCATTAAGAGCAGCGCCTGAGGCGTTTGTGCTGGATACATCGGTCCTGAACGCTGAGGACGCATTCCGTGCGGCGCTGGCGTTTATTGAATCAGATCACTCTGACAAATAACGCCGCTGTTCCGGCGGAAACTTCGTAAGGCCTGCATATCATCGACTTTTTAAAGAGTTGGGACGTGCGGGGCGCATTTTGTATGCAACATCATTGGCAAAGACCATCGGAACCAACCGATAGGCATGAAAATTAAATTATGAAAGGACCTGGTGTAACCATGTCAGTTGAAGCCGTAGAAAATATAAGTTTCGCCGACCTGCTTGAGGAATCCCTCGGAAGCGGCGGCAGTATCGAAGGAAGCGTTGTCAAAGGCACCGTTATCGCGATTGAGAATGACGTCGCGGTCATCGACGCCGGATTGAAATCTGAAGGCCGCGTCGCCCTCAAGGAATTTACGGGCCCGGACGAGCCCGGCGAGATAAAGGTCGGCGATGTCGTCGACGTCTATCTGGAGCGCATGGAAAACAAGAATGGCGAAGCCGTTCTGTCCCGTGAAAAAGCGCGCCGTGAAGAAGCCTGGACCATGTTGGAGAAATCCTTCAACGAAACCGAACGGGTGACAGGCACGATTTTTGGCCGCGTCAAAGGCGGATTTACCGTCGACCTTTCCGGCGCCGTGGCGTTTTTGCCAGGCAGCCAGGTCGACATCCGGCCCGTGCGCGACATCAGCCCGCTGATGGGCACCCCCCAACCTTTCCAGATTCTCAAAATGGACCGCAGCCGGGGCAATATCGTCGTTTCCCGCCGCGCCGTGTTGGAAGAAAGCCGCGCCGAACAGCGCAGCGAGCTTATCGCCAACCTGAAAGAAGGTCAGGTTCTTGAGGGCGTCGTGAAAAACATCACCGATTACGGCGCATTCGTTGATCTGGGCGGCGTTGATGGCTTGCTCCATGTGACCGATATCGCATGGCGCCGTATTGCGCATCCGTCGGAAACCTTGTCGATTGGTCAAACGCTGAACGTTCAGGTCATCCGCTTCAACCCAGAAACCCAACGCATCAGCCTTGGCATGAAGCAATTGGAAGCCGATCCTTGGGATGGCGTGAAGGACAAATATCTGATTGGCGTCAAATTCACCGGTCGGGTCACGAACATCACCGATTACGGCGCTTTCGTGGAATTGGAGCCGGGCGTTGAAGGCCTCGTTCACGTTTCGGAAATGAGCTGGATGAAGAAGAACGTCCATCCGGGCAAGATTGTCTCCACCAGCCAGGCTGTTGAAGTCATGGTGCTGGACGTCGATCCGCAGAAACGCCGCATCAGCCTTGGCCTCAAACAGACCATGTCCAATCCTTGGGAAGCGTTTGTGGATACGTTCCCCGCTGGCACGGAAGTCGAAGGCGAAGTCAAGAACATCACCGAATTCGGTTTGTTCATTGGCCTGTCCGACGACATCGACGGCATGGTTCATATGTCCGATATCGACTGGAACCGCTCTGGCGAAGACGCCATCAAGGACTTCAGCAAGGGCGACATCGTGAAAGCGAAAATTCTCGAAGTCGACGTTGAAAAAGAACGCATCAGCCTTGGCATGAAGCAGTTGGGCGACGACCCAATGGACGGCAAGGAAGAGACAATCAAACGCGGTCAGGTCATCACCTGCACCGTTACCGCGATTGTCGATAACGGCATCGAAGTCATGGTCGACGACGTAATGCCCGGCTTTATCCGTCGCGCTGACCTGTCTCGGGATCGTTCCGAACAGCGTCCGGACCGGTTTGCCGTTGGTGAAAAAGTCGACGCCAAGATCACCTCGATCGACAAAACCCGACGCAAGGCGAATTTGTCCATCAAGGCGAAAGAAGTCGAAGAAGAGAAAGTCGCAGTGCGGGAATACGGCAGTTCCGATTCCGGCGCATCTCTTGGCGACATTCTTGGCGCAGCCCTTCGCTCTCGCGAAGAAGCCAATGCCGCTGATGACGACGAAGAGGAAAAATCCTCAGAATAACGAGGCCTTAACAGATCGGGTCGGCAACCAAAATTTCGGTTGTCGACCCGTTTCTTTTGAGCTCATTTACACAATGAGAGGCGAATTGGGTCGAATATTCAGGACTCTTTAACATTTGCTCGTTATATTAGCCCTTCCAGCTTGACGGGTCATCGTGGGTTTGGCAGGCTTAGAGGCGTCCTTTTCTACGTAAAAGGGCGAACAGGGGTAGAGGTTGGTTCGATCCAAAAAATAATCGGTCGAACACGGTAACAGGGGGTCTGCACGTATGACCAAGTCGGAACTCATTGCGCGCATTGCGGAAATGAACCCGCAATTGTATCAGCGGGACGTTGAACGTATCGTCTCCACTATATTCGAAGAAATCACCGCCGCACTTTCGCGGGGGGATCGGGTGGAACTACGCGGTTTTGGCGCGTTCTCGGTAAAAGAACGCAACGCACGGGTCGGACGAAACCCGAGAACCGGGGAATCTGTCGCTGTCGATGCGAAAGTCGTTCCATTTTTCAAAACCGGCAAGCAATTGCGCGACCAGATTAACGCACGAGACACATGAGGCTTCTCTTCTGGTTAATAGCAGCGCCCATTGTGTTTGGCGCCGCGTCTTTTGCTGTCAGCAATCGCCATAGCGTTGAAATATTTATCTGGCCAATCCCGGGAACCTGGGATGCGCCGCTTTATATTGTCGCGCTGGGAATGTTGGGCGTCGGCTTTGTGCTTGGCGCCGCCATGACTTGGCTCAGCGCCGTCGGACCTCGCCTTCGCGCGGGCGGCGCCGCGAGAAGGATCTCCGCGCTGGAACAGGAACTAGCGCTTAAAGAGCAGACGGAGACCGAGACAAGCGCAGAAGCTTCATCCGTCAAGGCGGCATCCTTGCCTGTGCCGTCTCCTCAGGGCGGCTCGGCCAAACCCGGCCCAGCGGCGACATAAAGCGGCCGATCCAGCAAACCGACGGTTCTTCGACGTTACGGCGTTTCCCCGTCTTGCGACTTCCCTTGGCCTCGTCCTTTTCCCCAATGCGCTTGCGGTGTATGGATAGCCACGTTTTCAGTAACCCCGCACCAGTCGAGGCAAGCATGCCAAATTCCGGACAAAAAATATTCGCAGCCCTCGACACCACAGATGTTGAGGAAGCGAGAAACCTCGCCCTACGCCTGAAAGGATCAGTCGGCGGCGTAAAACTCGGGCTTGAATTTTTCAGCGCCAACGGCGCGGCGGGCGTACGAGAAATCGCAAAAACCGGACTGCCTATTTTTCTGGACCTGAAGTTCCACGACATTCCCAACACAGTCGCTGGCGCGGTGCGCGCGGTCATGGGCTTACGCCCTAAAATATTGAATGTTCACGCGGCGGGCGGCCCTGCAATGATGCGCGCCGCCGTCGAGGCGGCCCGAGAAGCGGCCGACGCGCAAAACATACGCCCGCCACTCGTCATTGCGGTCACCGTGCTCACCAGTCTGGACGATGATGATTTGACGGCAGTCGGGCAAACGCCCCCCGCTGCAGATCAGGTCATCCGTCTGGCGCGGCTGACGCAGGATTGCGGTCTGGACGGCATTGTCTGTTCGCCCAGGGAAACCGCCAGCGTGCGCGCGGCCTGTGGCCCGGATTTCAAACTCATCGTTCCCGGCATTCGCCCGAATTTGAGCGTCGCAAACGATCAGAAGCGCACCAGCAGCCCCAGCGATGCGATCAATGCAGGCGCAGATTATCTGGTTATTGGGCGCCCCATCACCAAAGCGCCAGACCCGGCGGCGGCGGCCAGAGCCATGGCTGCGGCGCTGACGGAATCATGACTGTCACCGCAAAAATTTGCGGACTCAACTCGTCTGAATCTGTCCACGCTGCGATAACGGGCGGCGCTAGCCATATTGGTTTCGTATTCTATCCCCCCAGCCCCCGTGCGATTTCGCCCACGCAGGCGCGCGATTTCATACGTGAAGCCCCAATCCCCGAGCGCAGAGAGGCCGTTATCACGGTTGGGCTTTTCGTGAATGCCGATGACGCTCTGTTCGACGCTGTTCTTGAGGCCGCGCCCTTAAAAATGCTGCAGCTACATGGCGCAGAAACGCCAGATCGTGTGGCGGCGCTGAAAAAGCGATATGACCTGCCTGTCATGAAAGCAATCTCTGTCGCAGAAGCCAGGGACATCGAGCGCGCCGAACAATATCTGGGCTCCGCCGACTGGTTGCTCTTTGACGCCAAACCACCCGCCACGATGAAAAATGCGCTGCCCGGCGGCAATGCGGTGCAATTTGACTGGACGCTGATGTCCCGTCGGGAATGGTCTCTACCCTGGATGCTGGCGGGAGGCGTCAACGCGGGGAACGTCGAACAAGCGATCGCCCAGTCCGGCGCCAAGGTTATTGACGTGTCATCCGGCGTTGAAGACGCCCCCGGCGTCAAGAACCCGGCGAAGATTTCCAATTTTCTGACGATCGTCGCCGCGCTATAGGTTGATATTGGGCCATCATCGATGGCGGAGCATTGTTCTTTCGCATTGGTTCGGGGCGTGTCTTTTGCTATGAAGGGCCGCGCCAGATCAAATGGCGCGCAATTGTGGCGGAGACCCCATGGAGTCAGTAAACACGTTCCGGTCCGGACCGGATGAATCAGGTCATTTTGGAATTTTTGGCGGACGCTTTGTCGCCGAAACCCTGATGCCGCTCGTTCTTGCGGTCGAGGAAGCCTATGAATCGGCGAAGAGCGACCCGGAGTTCGCATCCGAACTCGAATATCTGTTCAAGCATTATGTGGGTCGCCCCAGTCCGCTCTATTTTGCGCCACGCCTGACCGAACATTATGGCGGGGCCAAAATCTACTTCAAGCGCGACGAACTGAACCACACGGGCGCGCATAAAATCAACAATTGTCTTGGCCAAATTCTGCTGGCGAAACGCATGGGCAAAAAGCGCATCATTGCGGAAACTGGCGCCGGACAGCACGGCGTCGCGACCGCCACGGTGTGCGCCCTGTTTGACCTGCCCTGTGTGGTTTATATGGGTGAAACCGACATTGAGCGGCAAAAGCCAAATGTCTTCCGCATGAAGCTTCTGGGCGCCGAAATTGTGCCCGTGACAAGCGGCACCGGGACACTCAAGGACGCCATGAACGACGCCCTTCGTGACTGGGTCGCCAATGTCGAGACCACTTATTACCTTATCGGTACGGCGGCGGGGCCCCATCCCTATCCGGAAATGGTCCGCGATTTTCAATCGGTCATAGGCATTGAGGCGAAAGAACAGATGCTGGAGGCGGAGGGCCGTCTTCCCGACACGCTCGTCGCCTGTATCGGCGGCGGCTCGAACGCCATCGGATTGTTCCATCCGTTTCTGGACGATTCTTCGGTCGCCATTCATGGGGTCGAAGCGGCGGGCCACGGTATTTCCTCCGGCGAACACGCAGCGTCGCTGACCGGCGGCAGCCCTGGCGTTCTGCACGGAAACCGGACCTACCTTCTGCAAAACGAAGATGGTCAAATTCAGGACGCCCATTCGATTTCAGCCGGGCTGGACTATCCCGGCATCGGACCGGAGCATTCCTGGCTACATGAATCAGGTCGGGTCAAATATGTATCCGCAACCGATGAAGAAGCGCTGGAAGCCTTTAAATTATGTTGCCGCATGGAAGGCATCATTCCAGCCCTGGAGCCGGCCCACGCGCTCGCCTATGTCAGCCGGATCGCGCCGGATCTACCCAAGGATCACATTATCTGCATGAATATGTGCGGACGCGGGGACAAAGATATATTCACCGTCGCCGACGCCTTGGGAGAAGTCATTTGAGCGCCCCAATCCTGGTCGCCGATGATAGCGGCAGGATCCGCAACCGGTTCGCCGCACTGAAAGCGGAAGGACGCGGCGGATTTGTAACTTTTTTAACCGCAGGCGACCCTGATCCCGAAACCTTTGCGGAAATCCTGCGCGGACTGCCCGAGGCTGGCGCCGACCTTATCGAGATTGGCATTCCGTTCAGCGACCCAATGGCAGACGGCCCCGCTATTCAGGCAGCGTCACTCCGCGCGCTCACGGCTGGCGCCAGCTTGCGCAAAACACTGGATCTGGTGCGCGGCTTTCGGGAAAACGACGCTGAAACGCCAATTATTCTGATGGGGTATTACAATCCTATTTATCAATATGGCGTCGATCACTTCCTCGTTGATTTCAAGGAAGCGGGCGCCGATGGCCTGATTATCGTAGACCTGCCGCCGGAAGAAGACGTCGAACTTTGTATTCCCGCGCTTGAGACAGGCGTCAATTTCATTCGCCTCGCGACGCCAACCACCGACGACAAACGACTGCCGGCTGTCCTGAAAAACACCAGCGGCTTTGTTTATTACGTTTCTATTCTGGGCATTACCGGTACGTCCTCCGCCGCCGCCAGTGATGTTGGCGCCGCCGTAGCCCGGCTGAAACGACATACAGACCTGCCCGTCGCTGTCGGGTTTGGCATCAATTCCGCCGAAGCGGTTCGTGACATTGTATCCGTCGCAGACGCCGCCGTCCTCGGATCCGCCATCGTCAATCGCCTCGCCGACAGTCTGGACGAGAACGACGCAGCGACGCCGAAAACAGTCGACACCGTCCTTTCCTTCGTCCGCGAACTGGCAAGTGGAGTTCAGACCTCTTGAATTGGCTTACGAATTTCGTTCGTCCCAAACTTCGCGCCCTCGTGAAAAAGGCGGACGTTCCAGAAAACCTGTGGCAAAAATGCCCAAAATGCGACCAGATGATTTTCCATCGCGATCTGGAGCGTAATCTGCATGTCTGCCAGCATTGTAGCCATCATATGCGCATGCCGGTCGAGGCGCGTTTGAAAAGTCTTTTTGATAATTCGGAATTTGAACGCGCAAAACTCCCAACATTTCCCGCCGACCCTTTAAAATTCCGCGATCAAAAACGCTATACGGAACGGCTTCGCGACGCGCGGCGAAAATCCAATGAAAACGAGGCGATCATCGTCGCCTCCGGCGCCATGGGCGGTCAGCCGGTTGTGGTTGCGCTCTTCAATTTTACCTTCATGGCCGGATCCATGGGGCGAGCCGTCGGCGAGGGCATC
>JAESSL010000374.1 GCA_016764135.1 Alphaproteobacteria bacterium | reverse complement strand
CCGGAACTGGCCGCCATCTACGTCACCCTGGAGCCTGGGACCTCGGACCTGGAGCGAATGAAGCGCGTCCAACATTTAGCCAATCTACAGCCTGACCACGCGGAAAGCCGTATCGCATTGGCCCGCGCAGGCTTGGCGGCCAATTTATGGGGCGAAGCGCGACATCATTTGTCCGGCATACTCGACGACGCAAAAAACGGCGCAGAGATTGACGCGCGCGTTTATCGGTTGATGGCGGATATTGAAACTGCTGAACATGGCGACGCCGCAGCGGCGGGACGATGGTTGGCCAAACCCTCGCGCGCCGATAGCGGCTGGATATGCGGGGCCTGCGGCGGCGCCCATGACGCCTGGCAAGCAGTGTGCGGCCATTGTGGCGCTTTCGACCGGTTACAATGGCGAGCCCCACGCAACCTCCCACAGGCAGCACTGAAAACAGGGTCAAACCTGATGAAATCAGATCAAACGCCCCCGGAAATTACGGCGCCAGCCTAGAACGGCTCACTGCAGGACAAACCCAAGCCCTAGGCAAAAAAAAGGCCGGGAGATCAGGTGATCCACCGGCCCTGAGATCAGGGGGAGAAAACATGTCGTCCGAAGACTGTGACATGATAATGGGGCCAAAGTGAGACCAACGCAGTGATGAAGGTCACTATCCTAAATATTTTAAATTTAATTCAATTCCACGAGCCGAACGCCCAGAAATTATAGGAAAATAGACAAATTCACGCTGTCTTCCTGTCTTGCGTTGCACGAAAGATCCGCATATGTTCCGCGCAAATAGGCCGCCTTAGCTCAGCTGGTAGAGCATCGCATTCGTAAGAAGCGGGTCGGGCGGCGAAGGTTGTGGAAGTTCAGTTTGTTACGCGTACCGTGCGCCGCCTAATACGGCTATAATACGGTACAGGGCCGCCTTAGCTCAGCTGGTAGAGCATCGCATTCGTAATGCGGGGGTCGGGTGTTCAAGTCACCCAGGCGGCACCATTTTATAAAAACTTCCATACTCCCTGAAAGTTTAGCCTCTGATGTTTCAGCTTGGCGCCGGACCGGTTTGCATGACGCTTGAAGCTTTAGCCCAACACCTTGGGCCATAATTCACAATCCAACGCCGCGCCCGCCTCAATGCCCGGTTCCCAAAGCATCGTCTGAATATTCGGTCGAGGGTCATAAACCACATCATCGCCGGCCCAACGCGTAACATAGGCCCGTCGTCTTGCCGTCGGGCTCATATTGCCACCCGCCGCGTGAACCAAGAGACCGTGATGGATGGTGCAATCGCCGGGTTCATAATCGTAGCGGATAAAATCGAACTTATCGCGCATATTGTCGATATCTGGCACGACCGGCTCGCTGGTTTTGTACTTCCCCGGGCTGGCGAAGGATACCGGGTGGAACCGTTCACCCCAGAGGTGGGACCCCTTAACGTATTCCATGGCGCCGGTTTCTTCCGTCGCCGCATCAAGGGCGAGCCACAGCGTGCAGACCTGGTTTCCCCTGACCGGCCAATAGGTAAGGTCATGATGCCATACGGTCGGTTCAGGGGTTGCGGGTTCTTTGATCAAAAATTGATCGAAGACAATATTGATCTTTGCCGACCGCATAACCTGGGCCGCAAGCGACGCCGCTTCCGATTGAAAAATAAAATCGCGGAAGCCGTCATTTTGATGCCAGAGAAACGTATCGGAAAAAAATTGCCCCCCCCGATTTCGAAAGGTCATGGCCAAGCTTTCCCGGACTGGCCATCACATGCTCGACCCGTTCGCGCAGCATCTCGACCCAACTGGCGTCGAAGGCGCCCTTTAGATGGACGACGCCGTCCGTTTCATAGGTGGCGACTTCCGCTTCGGTGACCTTCCGGGTAGCCGCCATATTATAGCTCCAATACGTTTACCCTCAGAAGGTTTGGAGCGCCGAGCATGCCGTATTACGCCCGGCGCCTATATGTCAATTCAAACCAAATAACGCCATCGGTCAATCACCCCCGCTATCGTTTGCGGAATCTGATCAAACCTGATTAACGACGCCGCCGTTCACTTGCAGCATTTGCCCATTGATGAAGCCACCATTCTCCGAAACCAAGAGATCCACCATGGCGGCGATATCGTCGGCGGTGCCCAGGCGGCCCGATGGATTGGCGTTTAATAAATTCTGAAAGCGAGGGACCGATACATCAGCGTCGACATCGGGGAAGGTTCCCGGTGAAATAATGTTGGTGGTGACGCCTTGGCGCCCGAATTCCTTGGACAGTGTTTTCGTCATGCCCCATAGCGCGTGTTTTGAAGTGCTGACCGCCGCTTTCCCTGCATGACCTTGTTGCGCGTTCATACCCGTAAAGTGAATGATGCGGCCCCATTTATTGGCGATCATTCCGGGGAGGCAGGCGCGGGCGAGATGAAAGGCTGAGCTGAAATTCGTATCGTAGACCCGGTTGCAGTCTTCTTCGCTTGTGGTCAGGAAGTCGCCATCGGGGCGAATAGCCGCGTTGTTGACCAGGACGTCTACGCTGCCAAATTTATCGATAGCGGATTGGGCCATCGCCATAACCTTGTCCCGGTCCCCAATGTCGCACATTTCGATCATCGCCTCCGCCCCTAAATCCCGGACTTTTGCGGCCACTTCTTCACAGGCGTTGCGGTCGCGTGAACCGTTGAGGACTATATTGTAGCCGGACTCGGCCAAATGCAGCGCGATGCCGCGCCCTATATTTTTGCCGGACCCCGTGATGAGCGCAGTTTTCTTATCATTAGCCATGTGATGATCCTTTATTTGAATTGATGAATTTGCGGATAGAGTCGTTCCGCTATGAGAAGAAATCAGTAAAAAGAGGTGCTGAAACAGCGTAAGAAGTAAAAAGCGAGCACGCGCAGCCGCGTTTGATCAAGCGTTCCCGATCACGGCTCCGGAAGAGAAAAAGCAATCGACCCTTGTTAACTTTCCCGCACGTACCGACGGGTTAGAATACGAAGATGATCGCGGAAATGCGGTCGTACTCGGGCGCTCCACGGCGTGTCGACCGCCGCTTTCCAGGCGTCGCTTCGTGCGACATCCGGCGATTCAAGAAAATAAATAGCGACGTAGCGGCGCACGCCTTCGCCTTCCACCGCAGAGCGATAGCGCATCGCGGTCAATGTACCCGGAACCGCCAACAGCGCGGGAAGATGCTCTTCATCGTACCAGGCGTTAAAATCATCTTCGGCCTCAGGCGTGACATTCATGGCGTTGACAAGAAGCCCACCGGCGCCCGCGGGAACCGATTCATCACCGGGGTTGATTTGCGTACCGTCGAAGCGCAGCAACCGCGTGCACATGGACGTTACGCGCTTGGACCACACGGACAAATTGTCATACGCGATGGCTTTGTACGCATCACTTTGCAACACATCTATTGTATCGAGATCATAGGTCGCCACGGCGAATGTCGGATCGGTATCGCCGATCCAGCGTTCACACACGCCAAAACCCGGCACGGCCTCACGCTCTGGAATGTGCTCCAGATCATACCAATCGTGAAATTCGTCAGCCGGCGCGTTGGCGAAATCGAACGCGACGATGAGTTGACCCTTAGCCATGGTTCTCTCCCCAAATTGCCCCCAAAGGGCAGCGCCATCATCTCAGGCCCAAGGCGAAAACGCCAGCATCCCGAATTTAGCGCGCCACAGTGATCCGCTACCCAATCACCTTGCGCAAAATATGACGACGGTTTGTCGTGTGGGGCCGCACTTCGCTCGCCCAGCGTCCCCGCTCGCCAGCCGCCGCCCATTCGGGGCTCAACAAGACTGCCGGACTCTCTATTTCATAGGTCACGCTGTATCGCGGCTCGTCGCCGGGTTCCATGAATCGCTCTTCGCCACCCAACATCATTCGCAACGATTCTCGCACCGAACGGGTCGCGGAAAGAACGCCAGGCACCGCAGACAAATATGGTACGTGCTCAGTATCGTATACCTCGTTGAACAAACCGTCCCATTCCGCAGGCACATCCATGCTGACGACGAATAAATAACGCGTGGTCTCTGACATTCTTTTTTCCTTTAATTCCATACCCTCGACGCCCGGGATTAGCATCCCGGAACAATAGGTTGTCTCGTTTTGGATCTGTAAAAAAAAGCGGGCGGCTCGCTCACTCCGCCACGCCAGCCTAACATTAAATAGAATAAATAAGCTCCCCTAACAGTAAGCATGGTCGGCTCAATCCAAAACAACAGACGCTTTGTAGTGCGGTAAAATTTACGCCAACGTAAAACCCGGCGTCTGATGTTGGACACTTTCCCAATCAACGTGTTACCTCGTTGTGTTCGTGAGTAAACTTTTGATCTACAAAAAGTCGAAAATGGAAATTTCCACCACCATCTCTTTTTTTAAAAAAGGACTTACCGCCATTACCGGAAAGTCCTCACCGTCTCTTGAAAATCATCAAAGCATCCGTTCCTACGACGGCGTTGGAAAAACCATCTGGCTTTCTCGTCCCGATTTACGAGAGATGTACAAAGATAACCAACCTCTTTTCGAGTGGTGGCTTATAATTCTCGGCACCCTTGAGTATCGTGGCTTGGCTGAGTTGGTTCCTGATATCGCTCCAGCATTTTTTACGGATGCCGCCCCGGAATCGCTGATACAGACAAAGCCGGTTCTTACAAATTTTATGAAGCAGGTGTGGTTAACCCGCCTCGACCTGAAAAAGGAATTCGATCTCCGAACAGCCACCGGGCAACTGAATTTTACATGGTGGTACTTCGTTAACGGGGCTTCCGAATCAAATTTGGCTCAGACCTTCACTATTGAACAACGCCGTTTTCTCAATGAACCCGATGAACAATTTCAAGGAAGCGAACCTCTTCCGGTAACACGCATAATGGCGGCGATATGGCGTCGTCGACCGGACCTTCAGCAGACGTACGAGATTGATACTTCTGCGGGATGCGACGGTTTTGTTCGCTGGTATTATACGCACGGTTTAACAGAGTATAATTTGAGCGCAATTCTCACGGACGAACAAATTCGACAACTACGCGCGCCTTCGCCCTCATGGTCGGAAGTTCCGTATATTTTATCCCTCATCTGGGAAGTCGATATAGATGTCCGAAATCTGTATGGAGATCGATTGGATGATTTCCTTCTCTGGAGCCGCGCCGAGGGCCAAACTTCCTACGCCGCTCGTGGAATGG
>JAESSL010000373.1 GCA_016764135.1 Alphaproteobacteria bacterium | reverse complement strand
GACGGCTTCTTGCGTGCGAACCGCCAGACCATAATGTCCGCCTTCCAACGCCAAATCGAAGGACAACTTCAGGATCTCCGCCCGTTTCGCCGGGACGTTGTTCGCCAGTCCAGCGCGATACAGCAACGCGCGCCCTTTGGGCGTACGGTCTTCACGCGCAAGGAACAGCGCGTTGTCCAGTGATGTCGGCGTAAAATCCGTCGCAGCGTATATCTGCGCCAGCCGCTCCGTTGAAATTGCGCCATACCGCGCAGCGCGCTCCGCCGCCTCCAGACGATTGTCCAGAGACGCATTCGGACTGAGCGCAATCATTTTTAGCAAGGCGGACGAGGGTGTCCCCAACGCGTTGGTGGGCACCGGCAAATTAGCGCTGCGTAGCATCGACAACAGTAGGGGCGTCGGTTTCAACAGACTGGTCAGCGGCTCGCTCGGCGCGCCAGAAAGAGAATCAACGATGGCGGTGAACGCTAGATCTTCTGTACCGGATGTCTCCGCCAAAAGGCTGGCGCCCAAGGCGGCCTCGGAAACCTTTCCCTGTAAAATTTGGCAGTAAATGACCAATTGCTGCCAAAACAAATCGTCTACGCGGTCTTGCTGACGAAACGCCTCGGCGCAGGCCCCGCCCCGATCATCGCTGACCAACAGATTTTCCGCCTTATAGCGAAGCAATAACGGATCCGCGTCCCGTGTCGGCGCTGCATCGATCAGCGCCATCGACCCCTTGATGTCCCCGAGACTGTGCAACCGTTCGACACGCGCCGCTACCAGACTTGACGTCGCACCGGCCCTGATTGCTGTCGCGTGACCCACCGCATAGGGCGGCACAATCGCAGTGGAAAGAAGCAAACGACGCGCCAATCGGCGCAACGTTGGCGACGCCAGGCGATTTGGCGTCCTGGGCACCAGGCGTTCAATAAACGAACGCGGCGTTCCCGCCCACATATCAACGCCAAGTCCGCCGCTATCCGCATCCAGCGTCCCAATTGATTCCGGGTCCAGCGCATCGAGCTGGTCCACTGTAATAGCGGGCCCAAATAACCGCCGGGCCTTGGTTCTTCCTATTTCAGTAAGAGGCGAGACGACGGCGCTTTCTTCCCGGGGCGCCTCAATTACCAATTTTGGCGTCAAACGAAGGGGCGCATCCTGCACCGACGAGTCAGGCGAGGGCAACGATAGGGCGGGTGATAAGGGTGTGGGAGATAAGGGTGCGGGCGATGCCAGCTCGGGTTTCGTTAATTCGACTTGCGCCAACACCATTTCCGGAGCCGCCCAGCCCTTAACAGGCGCCAGAAACGCCGTCACGCCAAAAAGTACAGCGCCAATCCATCCCACATCAGAGAAACCGGGACCCTGGCGTTGCGACACGCCGAGGCGGGGCCTAGCGGGGGAAACGGTCATTGGGCAACGCCTTTTCCACAGATTGCGACGGTGCGGGGATTTCCCATGTCGCCAGGAAAACAAAGCCGCCACCAAGCGCCAGTAAAATTACGAAAAGAAAGAAAACCGTTAATCGCCGCATCAAACGTCCATCATATCGTTGGGAAAATTTCCACGAGAGCGAGGATTAAATCCCCGCGCGCTCGCATCCTGTCACACTGACACTTCGTAAATTATTTGATACCCGAATTTTACACCCTTCCGGAAGGGGAAATTCACCGCCAAACTTCAACATCTATGAAATAAATACCAAATATGGCGATTTCGCGACAGTGTATAAGTGTGTTGGACGTGATACAATGAAGCAGTTCCAATGAGTTGCGGATTTTACGATGCCACTGACGCAAGAATTTCACCCCACCGAGACCATCGTCCTGGTCGGTATGATGGGAGCCGGTAAAACGGCGATTGGTCGGCGCATCGCGAAACAATTAAACTTGGCGTTCATCGACGCCGACGACGAGATTGAAACAGCGGCGGGTTGCGCCATTGAAGACATCTTTAAAAAACACGGCGAAACTGAATTTCGAGATGGCGAACGCCGCGTCATTAAACGATTATTGCAACAACCAGTTCATGTCCTGGCCACGGGCGGCGGCGCCTTCATGGATTCTGAAACACGGGCGGAAATTCTGAAAAACAGCGTCTCGGTCTGGCTGCGCGCCGATTTTGACGTTTTATGGCGCCGGGTCAGTCGTCGTAGCCACCGCCCCATGTTGAAAACAGCCGATCCCCGCGCAACGCTCGCGGAACTCATCGAGAAACGCTACCCAACCTACAAATCAGCCGATATTACTGTTGAAAGCCGCGACGCGCCGCCCGGAGAGACCGTAGACCGGGTTATCGAGGCGCTCCGGAACTATTATTCATCTCGAAAGGGAACTGATGAACGCTCATGAAACCGTCACCGTAGCCCTTGGCGATCGAAGCTACGACATTATCGTGGGAGAAGGCGTGCTCGCGCAGGCGGGCGCGTTGATCGCGCCGGTATTGCGTCTCCCCAAGACAATTATTGTCACAGACGAGAATGTCGCCGCGAAGCATTTGGAAACCCTGCAAAGGTCGCTTGAAATCCAGGGCGTTTCCCATGAAAGCATTGTGTTGCCGCCAGGCGATCAGACAAAGAATTTTGATCAACTCCAAAAACTGGTTGAAGGCCTGCTGCGCGCCGGGGTCGAACGTTCAAGCACGATCATCGCCCTGGGCGGCGGCATGGTTGGCGATCTCACCGGATTTGCTGCGGGCATAACGTTGCGCGGCCTCAATTACATCCAGATACCCACCACCCTGCTGGCGCAGGTCGATAGTTCGGTCGGCGGAAAGACCGCCATCAATACGCCACAGGGGAAAAACCTGGCGGGCGTTTTTCACCAACCGAAACTTGTGCTGGCCGATGTCGGCGTCCTGGACACATTGCCCCGACGGGAATTAGTGGCGGGCTATGGTGAAATTGTTAAATACGGCCTTATTAACGACGCTGAATTTTTCCATTGGCTGGAAGGCCACGCCGCCGCGCTTCTCGATGGTGACGCCAACGCCCGACGGATCGCCGTGGTGAAAAGCTGCCAGTCCAAGGCGAATATCGTCGCTGCGGATGAACGGGAGACCGGCGTGCGCGCCCTGTTGAATTTCGGACACACCTTTGGTCACGCGCTGGAGGCGGAAACCGGATTCGGCGACATGCTGCTCCACGGCGAAGGCGTCGCAATAGGCATGATGCTGGCCTTCGACCTGTCCGTAGCCATGG
>JAESSL010000372.1 GCA_016764135.1 Alphaproteobacteria bacterium | reverse complement strand
CGCCCGCGTCGGACCCGGCCCCCGGTTCGGTCAGGGCGAAGGACGCCGTAATTTCACCGCTCGCCATTTTTGGTAAATAGGCGTCGCATTGTTCTGGCGCGCCGTTAAAATAAATCGCCTGAGAGGCCAGTCCCAGCGTGGTGGAAAACCGGCCGCGAAAGACGGCGGAGGCTTGTGTAAACTCAAATGTCGCGCGAACCTGCTGTTCCATGGAGAGCGCTAATCCGCCATATTTTTGCGGCAAGGTCATACCGAACAGGCCAAGCTCGCGCATCTGATCTACAATGGTCTCTGGTATTTCGCCAGTCTCGTCGACCTCTCGTTCCGCCGGGATCAGCTTGTCGCGCGTAAAGCGACGGATCGTATCCAGGAATTGACTGAACTCTGATTCGGAAACGATTTGGTCCATGATGCTTATCGCCTTTTTAAGTCGGGATGCACTTGCTGTGAAGACCATATTACGGGTTCTTGTGCGGCGCAATATAGAGCAGCGTCAGGCGATACTGGCGATTTTATCGATGGCCTCCGGCCCGAGACCTGCTATTGAATGAAGGCTGAAAATGAATTGGGAGTTGCGGAATGCAATTTGGTCAAATGAAACAAAAATCTTTGTTGATCGCGGGCGCGCTCTTTTGCGCGCTGGCATGGGGCGCTCCGGGGCAGGCTGCGGACGGAAAAAACCAGTACAAGATCGAAGGCGTTGGCGTTTTGACCTGCCAGCAATATCTAGAGGCTCGCAAGAAACAATCACCGATCTATTTTAGGATGGGCGGTTGGTTGAACGGCTATTTGACGGCGACGCAACGCTTCCTGCCGAAAACCTACGCACTGGCGGCCTGGCAATCGACGGATCTTTTGCTGGCGTCGATCGCTGCGAAATGTACCGAGAACGACAAACTTCAATTTCACAATGTGGCGCAGCTTTTGATCGGATTCATGCACGCGGATCGTTTGCAGGTTAACTCCCCGCTTATTCGAGTGACGCGTGGCGATAAAAAACTCTCCGTGTTCAAATCGGTCATGGTGCGCGTGCAGAACCGGCTTTCCGAAGGTGGTTTTTATGGCGGCGAAGCGAATGGCGAGTACACAAAAGAGATCGCCGAAGCGCTTATGTCCTATCAGGGCTCAAAGAGCTTGCCGACGACGGGATTGCCGGATCAACCGACCCTGGGCAGTTTGCTCGGTAAAAAGGGTGCGACAAATAATTAGCCGCATTTTTCTCACGCTCTCGTAAGGGAGGCGAGACGACGCGCGGCCTGACGCCCCCGAATTTTGGGGGTCTCCGTCTCGTTGCTCTTTCAAATTCATTGTTTCGCGGCGGTGCATGATTTAGTGTCCCGCCGCAGGCAATTTGATGGAAGTTTAGGGGTGAAAACCCCCTGAATTCCACACTTACGCCCGTTGCGCCGAACCTGTATGGCGGTGCAGCACGGCCATGAATTTAGGAGGGGCTTTAAGAAATGCCAACGGATCCAAATAGCGATGAATATTGTATCGGCGTCCTGGGCGCTGGTGCGATGGGCAGAGGGATCGTCCAGGTCGCGGCAGCCGGTGGCATGACGGTGAAATTGTTCGATTTGCGCCGTGAAAGCGTTGACGACGCAATCGCATTCATCGGTAAAATGTTCTCCCGCGCGGCGGAGCGTGGTCGCATGACGAGCGAAGAAGCCGCCGCTGCGACGGCGCGCATTCAACCGATCGACTCGATGAAGGATTTTGTGGGTTGCCACGCGGTGGTCGAAGCTGTCGTCGAAAATCTGGACGTAAAACGCGCGGTGTTCGAGGAGCTGGAATCAATCGTCGCCGACGACGTCATTCTGGTCAGCAACACCTCGTCCCTTTCGGTAACGACGATCGCGTCGACCTGCAAACTTCCCAACCGCGTCGCTGGGTTCCACTTCTTCAATCCCGTACCGCTTATGCCGCTGGTTGAGGTGATCGCCGGGGTTTTGACCGATGACTGGGTTACGGACGCCTTGATGAAAATCGGCAAACGCATGACGCGTGAGCCGGTTCGGGTCAACGACGCACCGGGATTTTTGGTCAATCAGGTCGGGCGCGGATTTAATATCGAAGCCGCCCATATGGTGCAGGAAGGCATTGCGGACACGGTCTCCATCGACCGCATCATGCGCGATGCGGGTGGGTTTCGGATGGGACCCTTCCAGTTGATGGATTTAACCGGACTGGACGTAACGCACCCCGCAACCAAGCTGATCTATGAGCAATCCTTTCATGAAGCCCGTTTCCGTCCGGCGATGTTGATGGAAATGCGTATGGCCGCGGGTCGGTTGGGCCGCAAGACCGGCGCCGGGTTCTATACCTATGAAGACGGCAAGATGGTGGAAACGCCGGAAGCGCCCGCGCCCGCTTATGATGGCCGCAAGGTTTGGGTCAGCGCGGTGGAGGCGGATGGGTTTGCAAAAGTTCGTGATCATTTGCGCGACGTTGGCGCTGCGATTGATACCGGCGATGCGCCGGGCCCGGATTCGTTGATTTTGGTAACGCCGATCGGCGACGACGCGACGACCACGGCGCTGGCGCAAGGACTGGACCCGACCCGGACGGTCGCGATCGATACGTTGGTCGGCTTTGAAATGCGCCGGACCCTGATGACGACGCCCGTCACCGATCCCGCTTACCGAATTGCCGCGCATGCGGTTATGGCGTTGGGAGATGCGCCCGCGACGGTCGTGCGCGATGGCCCGGGCTTCGTTGCGCAGCGTATTGTTGCGATGATTTGCAATGTCGGTTGTTCCGTGGCGCAGATGGGTGTTGCCTCGCCTGAGGATATCGACAAGGCTGTTACGCTGGGATTGAATTATCCCTATGGCCCGTTGGCGTTTGGCGATAAATTTGGTCCGAAGAATATCCTGCGTATTCTGGACGGCATATACGGCATGTACCGTGACGCCCGATACCGGCCAAATCCATGGCTGACGCGGCGTGCGAATCTGGGCGTATCGTTGCTGACGCCGGACGCTTACAAATAAGACGCTATTTGAATTGAACTGTTTTGGGTTAACGAACGAATTATCAAACTGAAAGGGAGAAGCATTATGCTGGACGCCTATATTTATAGTGGTAAGAGAACGCCGTTTGGTCGCCATGCTGGAAAACTGTCGAGCGTGCGGCCTGACGATATGCTGGGCGGCGTTATTCGCGCCACCGTCGCCGATTCCGGCTTCAGCGCCGATCAGTTTGACGACGTCATCGTCGGTTGCGGTAATCAGGCGGGCGAGGACAGTCGCTGTGTTGCGCGCCACGCCGGGTTGATCGCGGGCCTGCCAATCGAGGTGCCAGGTCAGGTCATTCAACGGAACTGCGCCAGTGGATTGAGCGCCATTATCAGCGCGGCCCACGCCGCGACGGTGGGCGAAGGCGATCTGTTCATTGCAGGCGGTGTCGAGAGCATGACGCGGGCGCCGACGGTTGTTGGAAAGTCAGAGTCTGCTTATAGCGCAAAAATTGATTCGTATGATTCCGCGATTGGCGACCGGTTTCCGAACAAGGCGCTGAAAAAGGCGTATGGTTGGGAGTCGATGCCGGAAACCTCCGACAACGTCGCCAAGGATTTCCAGATCAGCCGGGAAGATGCGGATATTTTCGCACTTGGGTCCCAGATGAAATATCAGGAAGGCAAAAAGGCCGGATATTTTGACGGTGAAATTACACCCGTGATTATTCCCGCCGGACGCCGGACCCCGGAAATCATCATTTCCGAAGACGAGCATCCCCGCGCGAACACCAACATTGAAAGCCTCACCAAGTTGCGTCCCCTGTTTGAAGGCGGCGTCACCACGGCGGGCAACGCCTCGGGCATCAATGACGGCGCGGTGGCGACGATTGTCGGCAATCTTGCGGTTGGCGAAAAGGCCGGCGTGAAGCCGATGGCGCGGATTTTGGCAAGCGCCTCGACCGGCGTATCGCCCCGCATCATGGGCATTGGTCCGGTGACCGCGTCGCAAAAGGCGCTGGAGCGCGCCGGGCTGACTTTGGCGGATATGGACGTCATTGAAATCAATGAAGCCTTCGCCGCACAGGTGCTCGGTTGCCTCAAGGGTCTGAGTCTT
>JAESSL010000371.1 GCA_016764135.1 Alphaproteobacteria bacterium | reverse complement strand
GATTGTCGTCTTTTTCGTCGTCGGGCTGGTGTTGTTGTGGCCCGTTCAGGAGCCGCGTCCGGACGAACTCAATTCGGACTAGGATCGGCCCGAACCAATCTGATCCGGGTCAGTCATATCCAAACCAGCCTGATCTGACCCAGCCTGACTCGACCCAGTTCGGCCCGTAATCCTAGTGCCGGAAGTGGCGCATGCCGGTGAACGCCATGGCGATGCCCGCTTTGTCGGCGGCGGCGATAACCTCGTCATCGCGAATGGATCCGCCTGGTTGAATGACCGCGGTGGCGCCGGCCTCAATCGCGGCGACAAGCCCATCGGCGAAGGGAAAAAAGGCGTCCGACGCCACGATGGAATTCTGCGTGCCCAGATGGTCACTGCTTTTTTGCGCGGCGACGCGGGAGGAATCAATCCGGCTCATTTGCCCGGCGCCGATGCCCACGGTCAATCCATCGCGGACATAGATGATGGCGTTTGATTTGGTGTGTTTGCAGACCTTGAACGCGAACAGCATGTCGTTGATTTCCGCGTCGGTTGGTTCGCGTTTGGTGACGAAGGTTAAGTCCTCGCGCCCGATGCGGCCATTGTCGCGGCCCTGAAGCAAGAGACCGCCGGCGATGGTTTTCATCGACATGCCTGTGGATGTCGGGTCCGGCAATCCGCCGGTCAGCAACAGGCGCAGGTTTTTCTTCTCTGCAAAGACGGCGCGGGCGCCTGCATCGGCGCTGGGCGCAATGACGACTTCGACGAAAATTTCAGCGATGGCGCGCGCGGTCTCTTCGTCCAGGTCGCGGTTGAGGGCGACAATGCCGCCATACGCGCTGACCGGATCGCAGGAATGCGCCTTGCGATAGGCGTCGAGCATCGTGTCCCCAGAGGCCACGCCACAGGGATTGGCGTGTTTGATGATCGCGACGGTTGGCGCGTTAAATTCCGCCACAAGTTCGAACGCGGCGTCGGTGTCGTTCAGATTGTTGTAGCTAAGTTCCTTGCCCTGGATTTGCTCCGCCGACGCAACGCCCGGCCGATCTGGGCTGGTGCGATAGAGCGCGGCGGATTGATGGGGGTTTTCGCCATAGCGCAAGGATTGCGCCAGGGTCGCCGTTGCGGTATGGCGGGTGCGGAAGGTTTCACCCTGTTGTTCCGCAAACCAGGCGGCGATGTTTGAATCATAGGCTGCGGTGCGGGCATAGGCGGTTGAGGCCAGTTTGCGGCGCAGGTCCTGATCGGTTGCGCCATTGTTTTTCGTCATTGCGGCCATGACCGCCTCATAATCGCCGGGAACGGTGACGACGGTGACATGGTCGTGGTTCTTGGCGGCGGCGCGAATCAGCGCAGGGCCGCCGATATCGATATTCTCGATGCATGTCTCAAAGTCTGCGCCTTTGGCGACGGTTTCGGCGAAGGGATAGAGGTTGACCACCACAAGGTCGATGGGACTGATGTCATGGGCCTCCATGGACATCCGGTGCGCGTTGTTATCGCGTCGCCCCAATATGCCGCCGTGAATTTTCGGGTGCAGCGTTTTGACCCGCCCATCCAGCATTTCCGGAAAATCCGTATAATCGCCGACTTCCTGCACCGCCAGCCCGGCGTCCCGCAATACCTTTGCGGAACCGCCCGTCGATAACAGGCGCACGCCAAACGTAGACAGGTGCTTGGCGAATTCGATCAGCCCGGTTTTGTCGGATACGGAAATTAATGCTCGTGAGATAGTGGCCTTGGCCATAACCTGTTGCTCCATTGTCTTGTCAGTCGATATTAATGTTTATCCAGCGCTACAGACGATGCGTCTATTGCGCGGCGATTTGATTGTCCAATTCTACAGGGCGAAATTCCGGTACGGCGCGGTGCAAGAGGGCGAGAGTCTGGTCGCCGTTACGGGCGCGAGCGCTTGTTTCCAGCTCGTCGATGATCCGGCGCAACACGGCGGAATCCGCAGTGCGCGGCGCCGCCAGCATCAGGCCTTCGCAGGCGGTCGGCATCTGGCTTTCGGAGTCGTGCAGCAAGCGTTCATGCAGTTTTTCGCCGGGGCGTATGCCGATAATCTTGATCTCGATATCCGTGTCGGGCACCAGCCCGGCCAGACGGATCATCTGGCGCGCCAGATCCATGACTTTGACCGGCTCGCCCATATCCAGAACGTGGATTTTTCCGCTGGCGTCGGCGTCTTCCACGCCCAGCGCCGAGGCTTGCAACACCAGTTCCACGGCTTCGCGCACGGTCATGAAAAAACGGGTCATGTCCGGATGGGTCACTGTGAGCGGCCCGCCCGCGGCGATCTGTTTCTGGAACAATGGAATAACCGACCCGGTGGAGCCCAGCACATTGCCAAAGCGCACCACGACGATGCGGGTGTTGTTGGACATATCGCCACTGGAAATATCGCCATTGGCGTTTTCGGTATTCAGATCGATCGCCTGACAGTAGCTTTCGGCCAGCCGCTTGGTCGCGCCCATAACGTTGGCGGGGTCCACGGCCTTGTCGGTGGAGATCTGCACCATCAACGGCACGCCCGCCTTCTGGCTGGCGTCGGCGACGTTGCGCGTCCCGATGACGTTGGTCAGCACGCCTTCATTGGGGTTGTCCTCCACCATGGGCACGTGTTTATACGCCGCCGCATGGAAGACCAGTTCGGGCGATTCCCGCGTCATGACGTCGTCGATGCGCGCTCGGTCCCGCACATCTCCCAGAATAGCGACCCGATCCAACTCCGGATAGTTGACCGACAGATCCATGTCGATCTGGTATAAATGGTATTCGGCGTTGTCGAGCAACGCGATGCGGGCGGGTTTAAACGCCGCGATTTGCCGGACCAGCTCACCGCCGATCGTTCCGCCAGCACCGGTGACGAGTACGCGCTTACCGCGCACCAGCGCCGCCATCGCGTCCCGGTCCAGCAGAGTTTGCGGGCGCCCCAGCACGTCTTCGACCGCAATGGGGCGAATGTCGGCGGTGACCCCCGCCTTGCCGTCCGGACTTCTGCTTTCCTTCAGCTCCGCCAGACGGGGCAGGCGCGCCAGGCTCACTCCGGTTTCATCGGCGAGGGATAACAAATTTCGGACATCCCCGCCGGGCAGGCGTTCCTTGGTCAAAATCAGGCGCCGCGGCGCGGTTTTTTGAATAATCGAGCGGACATCATCCAGCGACCCCAACACGGCGATTCCATGGATTTCCCGGCCCACGCGGGTGCCTTTTTCGTCGATGATCCCAACTATTTTGTAGGGTGCGCCCCGGTCGCGCGCCTGTTCGCGGATAAACATCTCGGCTTCGTCCCCCGCGCCGATCAACAATACCGGGGTTCGGGCGGATTGTTCGCCTTCCAGCACATGGTCCAGCCGTTTGTCCTTGAACACCCGATACAAAAACCGGGGGCCGCCCAGAAGCATCAGCAAAACAAACCAGTTGATGATCGGCAGGGACCGGGGCATGTCCTCCAGCCGGGTAAACAAAAACAGCGCCAGCAGAAACAGAACGATGACCAGCGACACGGATTTGGCGATGGCGATGAGGTCGTTCGTCGAGGCGTAGCGCCAGATGCCGCGATACATTCCGCTCAGCGAAAACACGATTGCGGCGGTGATGGTGATGATCGCCAACCCTTCCCACAGAAAGGCTTCGGCGAAATATTCAAAGTCCGGCCCCACGCGCAGATATAGCGATAGCGGAAAGGAGGCCGCCGCCATCACGACGTCATGAAAAAATGCGACGCGCGCGCGGCTGATTTGAAAGGGACCGGGCATAATTCCGCCTTAATAGTTCGCCCGTTGACCCGAGGCAAGCACCGTATCCCCGACTCTATGGGCTATTGAAATCATACACCCAAGCGTTGCGGGACCCTAGCGCCTCATTCCGAGGGATTGTTCCGTCGCGACAAGGCCTTCAATAACACGCCAACGATGGCTACAGCGCCAATCAGCGAAGCGCCGGGCCAGCTCAAGGCCGCGACGGCCAGTGCGACCAGCGCGAGGTTGGCGACGAGGATCATTGCGCTAACCTGAGCGTGGCTGCGGCCGTTTTGCGTGGCGCGCTGATAATAATGTTCGCGGTGGGCATGCCAGGGTTTTTCG
Organism: Alphaproteobacteria bacterium; assembly: GCA_016764135.1. Taxonomy (GTDB): domain Bacteria; phylum Pseudomonadota; class Alphaproteobacteria; order UBA8366; genus JABJJH01. The sequence continues at coordinate 1,446 of JAESSL010000371.1, read as the reverse complement.
CCGCGCAGAACGCGGCGCGTCAGGGTGATGGTGGCGTCCGCCAGATAGTAGAGCGGCAATATCAGGGCCGACGCCCAAAGCCCCGCCGCCGCGAGGCCCAGCAGCACCCAGCCCAGCAAAAATCCGATGGGTACGCTGCCCACATCACCCAAAAACACCTTCGCCGGATGCCAGTTCCAGATCAGAAAACCGAGCGCTGCAGCGGCGATGGTCAACCCGAAAACGGGGGCGGGCGGCGCCATCGTGGGCGCAAGCAAGGCCACCAGCGCCGCGCCGCCGCCCACACAGGCGGCCTCAACGCCGGAAATGCCGTCTATTCCATCCATGAAGTTGAACAGATTGACGAACCAGACCCAACCAATCGCCGCGACCAGCACGTCCAGCCATCCGGGCAGGAGGCCCTGAAAAAAGAAATTACCGTCCAGCAAGGCCGAAATGCCGATGCCAACCGCCACAATCTGCGCGCCCAGTCGGGTGAGCGGCGATAAAGACCGAAGGTCGTCAATCCAGGTCACCAGCGCCAACCCAAGGGCGGCGGCCAGAATAGCGAGGACCCAGACATCATTCGTGTGGAACGCCCGCCAGCCCCAGACAAGCAGAATGGTGACTGTTACCGCCGCCCCGCCGCCCCGTGGCGTGGGGACGGTGTGGCTGGATCGGTCGTTCGGCATGTCCATGATGGCGCGGCGGCGTAAAACGGGAATCAGCAATCCGACGGTCGCAATGGCGCCTACAAATGCGAGCCCGGCGGGGAGAGCGAGGGATAAATCGATCATGGCGCGATGGCGCCGTGGGGCGAACAGGCGTGATCCCGGCGAGACGCAGCGTCACCCATAGGCGGTGACGGCGTCGCCCGGCAGGGTCAGCGAGACCCCTCGGCCCAGCATATCCAGTAAAATCGTCACGCGGTCATTGTCATTGGCGCCGGTAAAGATTCCGGTCCGCGTCGCCAGCGGGCCTTGCGTAATCTCTATGACTTGCCCCGGTGTGTAGGGGGCGGCTTCCTGAACGGGCACGACGCCGTTTTCATCTTCCCGGTCGCGAATTTCCTCGACCACGCCGATGGGCGCCGCCGAGGGTCGCTCGCCCCCGCCGACCATATAGGAGACGCCATAGGTGCCGTTGACGGATCGCCACGCGTCGGCGCTTAAATCCAGCTCGACGAAGAGATAGCGCGGGAACAGCGCGGTTTTGATGATGTCGATGCGTCGCGCATGGCGGCGTTTTTTCTCGCGTACGGGGAGATAGGCGTTGAAACCCTGCGCCGCTAAATTACCCTCCGCCAGCCGCTCCATGCCGGTTCTGGTGTGAACGACATACCATCGCTTCATGCGCCGCTCCCCTTATTCGTCATTTGGCCTTCGGTTGATACAAGTTCATCCGTGTTCGTTCTGGCTGTTTCACGTTCCCGATTGACGCCCAACATGGGTGGCGCCATCAGCCGCT